>CALVZR010000166.1 GCA_944372565.1 uncultured Clostridia bacterium
GGCTGGGCTGCTGCCTTTCCCGGAAGGTCTGGGGGCTGGGGCTTGCGCCCGAAGCCACACAGGCGATGCTTCGGCACTTTTTCGAAACGGTGGGCGCAGAGCGGATTTCGGCGGCGCGCCACGAACCCAACCTGAAATCCGGCCGCGTGATGCAGAAATGCGGCATGACCTACGAAGGCACCCTCCGCAAAAACGCGAAAGACAAAAACGGCAATCTCGTGAACACCTGCGTGTATTCCGTCCTCGCGGAAGAATATTTTGCGCTGCAGAAAAACGTCGAGCGGCAAATTTAAGGAAAAATTTTCCTCTTTTTGCGATTTTTTTTGCGTTTTTCACGAAAAAATCGCTGATTTCATTGAAAAATTATTGAAATTTTTCTCAATCGATGCTATAATAGAATCAATAAATGTTTCGAATTGTAATAACGTTGATTCTGTAAGGTACTAAGATGATTATTACCAATGTAAGAAAAAAATGTCCCGTTGAAAAAGGCTTTTGTTTTTCTTGTCTGAAGGGTTGCGGCGAATACAATTTAATTCATTTTTTCGATCCCGTTACCGTCCTGCTGGACGAAGAAAACGTTACTACCAAAGGCGACGCCATCCTCATCTACGGCCCCACTTCCAGAGAGCAGATCTCCTGCGACAGAGGCGACGTGCATTTTGAAAAAATCACCTTTCAGGGTGAGGACGTGCCTGCCCTGCTCGAAAGTTACGGACTGCATACGGAAAAGATCTACTATCCTTCCGAACGCTGTTCCGAACTGTTGCACATGATCTTCGACAAGATAGACGACGAATTCTTCACGCCGCGCAAGTTTTCGGGCAACGCGGTGAAGATCTATTCCGAACAGATCTTTATCCAACTTTGCCGCGACGTGAACGCAGGGCTTGCCCCCGAATTCGACGAAAAGATCGTAACGACGTTCTGCGACATCCGCAAGAATATTTACGCGCATCCGAAAGACGATTGGTCGGTGGATAAACTCTCCGCCGCGGCGGGGCTGAACAAGGCGCGCTTTTTCGAGCTTTACAAAAAGCTCTTCGGCATCTCCCCCATTCAGGACATCATTTCGCTGCGCGTGCGCATCGCGAAAACCTTGCTCGGCACGCACAGATACACGGTTGCCGAGGTTGCGGAGATGACGGGGTATCAGAACGTGTTCCACTTCATCAGGCAGTTCAAAAAGCACACAAACATCACCCCGAAACAATACGAAAAGCAAAACTGACTTTCTTTGCGGCTTTTGAAAAAAAGCCGCATTTTTTTATCCTTCTTTTCCTTGCCAATTTCCCCGATGTTGTGTTATACTCTATAAAAATAAAAACGAGGTGGAACAAATGGCTATCGTAAAGGTAACGAAAGATAATTTTGAAAGCGAAGTAATGCAGTCGGATAAAAAGGTTCTCATCGACTTTTATGCGGACTGGTGCGGGCCGTGCAGGATGCTCGCGCCCATCGTGGAAAAGGTGGCGGAAGAGAGCGACAAGGTGAAGGTGTGCAAGGTGAACGTGGACGAAGAGCCCGAACTCGCGCGCAAATTCAACGTGATGTCCATTCCCCTGCTCGTTTCGATGGAAAACGGCAAGGTGGCGGGCACTTCCCTCGGATATCAGCCGCTGGAATCGGTAAAAGCGCTGTTGAAAATTTAAGCGGAAAGAAACAAACGCCGCGCGGAACCGCGCGGCGTTTTCGTTTTTATAAACAGATCAAAAGCGCCGCGCAATATGCGCGGCGCTTTAAATTCTTTTTTATTTTCTCAGTTCGAGAGCATCATAAACGCCGGTAAGCGTGTCGATCTTCTCTTTGAGCAGTTTGGCTTCGTCGTCCGTCAGCGGCAGATTGACGATGGACTTCACGCCCGTAGCGCCCACGATGCAGGGAACGCCCGTGCAGATGTTGTCTCCGCCGTATTCGCCGTGCAACATGGTGGAAACGGGCAGAATGGTATTCGTATCGGAAACGAGCGCCTTGATGAGCGAGCACACCGAAACGGCGATGGCGTAATACGTGGCGCCTTTCGCCTTGATGACCTGCGAACCCGCGGCGACCATGCCCTTATAAATGGAATCGAGCTCGGCTTCCACTTCGGCTTCGCTGACCTTCATCACCTTGGTCATATAGTCGCGGATGGGCAGCCCCGCCACCGTGCAGATGCTCCAGGGAACCATGCAGGAATCGCCGTGTTCGCCGAGAACGTAGCTGCTCACGTTGGAAATATCCGTGCCGCAGTACGCCGCGATCGCCTGGGAAAGCCTGTTGGTATCGAGCATAGCGCCCGTGCCGACTACCTGGTTTACGGGCAGACCCGTGCACTTGATGGTCGTATAGGTGAGCAGGTCCACAGGGTTGCTCACGATGATATAGAGCGAATCGGGGGCGATCTTCGCAACTTTCGGCATGGTGCTTTCCAGAATGCCGATATTGATCTTCGCGAGATCGAGCCTCGACTGACCGGGCTTTCTGCCTACGCCGAACGTAACGACGATGATGTCCGAACCGGCAACGTCTTCATATTCGCCGCTCCTGATCTTGCAGGAGGGAACGCATGCCGCGCTCTGGCTGAGGTCGAGCGCCTCGCCGTTTGCCTTTTCCTTGTTGATGTCCACCAACACGATTTCGGAAGCAAGTCCTTCGATCATCGACGCGAACGCGACCGACGCGCCGACATTACCGGTACCTAAAATGGAAATTTTTCTTTTCTTTTCTGTCATAACTCCGTACTTCCCTACTATAAATTGTACTTATATTTTACACCTTTGCAAGGCGATTGGCAAGCATTTTCGCCCGACCTTTTCAAAATATTTTCTCCCGTTTTCAAAATGTTTTCCGCAGCCGCGTTTTTCTGCGCAAAACCGTTCAGCCGAGCGCGCCTTCCGCCTGTTTGTAACTCATGTCGTTCAGGTTTTTCAGCTCGTAGAACTTGCCCTTTTTCTCCATGAGTTCCTCGTACGTTCCCGTTTCCACGCACCTGCCCGCGTCCATCACCACGATCCTGTCCGCGTCGCGGATGGTGGAAAGGCGGTGCGCCACGATGAAGGTGGTGCGCCCCTTGATCAGTCCGGAAATGGCTTTCTGCACGTGATATTCGGAGATATTGTCGAGCGCGCTCGTTGCCTCGTCCAAAATGAGGATCTTCGGATCGCGGATGAGGGCGCGCGCGATGGTGATGCGCTGTTTCTGCCCGCCGCTCAGCTTGCCGCCGTGCTCGCCGATAAAGGTATCCAGCCCGTTGGGCAGATCTTTCACGAACTCGTTTAGGTTCGCCATTTCCGCCACCTCTTCCAACCGCTTATCGTCGATTCTGTCCATGCCGTACAGAATGTTTTCCCGTATCGTGCCCGAAAAGAGGATGCTGTTCTGCGGCACGACCGAAATAAAGTGGCGGTATTCGGGCAGGGAAATTTCCGTGATGTCGTTGTCGTCTATGTACAAATGACCTTCCGTCGGCTGCAAAAACCCGATGATCATGTTCATGATGGTCGATTTTCCGCTGCCGGACGCGCCGACGACCGCGATGCACTCCCCTTTCTTCACGTCGAGATTAAAATCCTCTACCACATACTGTGCGCCGTTCGGATAACGATAAAATACGTGATCGAAACGCACGTTGCCTTCCACATGATCGATCTTCTTTTTGCCGCGGCTGTCCTCTACGTCCTTGGACATCATGATCTCCGCGATGGAGTTCACCGATTCAAACCCCGTCGCGAACGTGGGCAGCACGTTGATGATGGTCTGCACCGCGCCGTTGATGGAGGTGAACAGCGACTGATACAGCACGATATCCCCCGCGGAAATCGTCCCGTTGAGCGCGAGAAACGCGCAGAAGATAAGGCAGGCGCCGCTCATGATGTTGGCGATGACCCAGGAGGCGGAGCCGAAATAGGCGTTGGTCTTATCCACGTCCAGCCCGCGGGTGGTAAGGAAGCGGATGTTCTTTTCAAACTGCGCGATCTCCTCGTCTTCCAGCCCGTGCGCCTTGGTGACCGTGAGCATTTCCAGCATGTTGCTCAGTTTCGCGGAAACAGATTCGTTCTCCACGCGGTAGAGGTGGTTTTTCTTCCGCATCACCTTTCTGAACCCCTGCGCGATCAGGATGTTCGCGGGGATGATGACCAGAAAGAACAGCGTTACGACGCCGCTGTTGTAAATGGCGATCCCCACGGAAACGATGGCGCTGATGATGTTCGGGATGAGGATCTTCATGATATTCGTGTTGAGCGCGTCCACGCTCTCGATATCTTTTAAGAACTTGCTCTGAATTTTTCCCGATTCGATTTCTTTATGGTATGTAATGGAAAGGTGCTGGAGTTTTTTGACGACAGAACTTCTCAGCCCCGCGCCCGTGCGGCGGAGCATTCTGTCCGTGATGCGGGAATAGATGACGTGCGTGGGAATATTCTGCAATAAAACGACGACCAGCACGACGGAATTGACGATGATGCTGTGCAGAACGGCGTCCGTGAACTGCTGCCCCGCCAGGTCGATGATGTTGGCGGTGATGATGGGCATGATCCATACGGGCGAATTTTTCAAAAGGAACATAACGAGGCTGAGGATAAACCCACCCACGTTGTTTTTCAGGAGATGCTTGTAAAACCGCAGGCCGACGCCCGATTTGCGCTGTCTTTTCGCAGGTTTGGGTTTCGGCTTTTCGTCTTCGTCGAACAGATATTCGAAATCCGGAATGACGTTGTCGCTGCGCTTGTATTTCGATTTTGCGCCGCTCTTTTCCATAAATCTCTCCTCCGCCTAAACGATAAAAGGCTTTGTTTTTTGAACAAAGCCTTTATAAAGTATGTTTAATTTAGCACAAAAAAAACCGAATGTCAACTGCTGAAACAAAATTTTTTAAATTTTTTACAGCGGACAGATCCTGAGAATATGGCCGCTCAGAATCATGAGGACCAGATCGACGATCCAGATGATGTTCCAGCCCAGAACGATACGCAGAATGCCCGCGAGAATCTTCCCCTCCGCAAAGCGCGTAACCGCGCCGCAAATCAGCGCCGTGATCGGAATGATCGCCAGGATAATACTGACGATTCTGCCAAGATTGAAATAATCTCCCTTCCTGCTCATAATTTTCGCTCCTTTTTTTGCCGTTCGGGAAAGTTCCGCTTTTTTTGAAAGCGGAAAAAACCGCGGCTTTTTTTCGTTAGTTCTATTATAGTATCAATTCGTTTTTTTGTCAACCCGCGTCGGAAAAAAATTTCAAAAACGTACAAGACCCGCCGGCCTGTCCGATTCCCCTTTCCGCAAAAAAAATTCCGCCCGCCGGACGGCGGACGGAATATGTCGGCTGAGCCGTATTTTATTACAGTCTTGCCACACCCGATTTGCGGGCGGCTTCGCTGACCGCTTTCGCAACGGTGTCTGCAACGCGGGGATCGAACGGAGCGGGGATCACATAGTCGGGCTTCAGCTCTTCCTCCGTAATCAAAGAGGCGATCGCATAAGCCGCCGCGATGTTCATCTCGTCGTTGATGTCCTTCGCGCGCACGTCCAGAGCGCCGCGGAAGATGCCGGGGAACGCGAGGACGTTGTTGATCTGGTTCGGGAAGTCGCTGCGGCCCGTGCCGACGACCGCCGCGCCCGCCTTCTTGGCAAGGTCGGGCATGATTTCGGGAACGGGGTTCGCCATGGGCATAACGATGGCGCCCTCGTTCATCGAACGCACCATGTCTTCGGAAACGACGCCCGCGGAGCTCACGCCCACGAAGATATCCGTGCCCTTCATGGCGTCGGCAAGCGTGCCCTTTCTCTTTTCCGCATTGGTGAACGAAGCGATCTCCTGCTTGGCGGGGGTCATTCCCTCATTGCCTTCGCAGATGATGCCCTTTCTGTCGCACATGAAGATATCCTTCACGCCCAGTTTCTTGAAGAGTTTGGCGATCGCCACGCCCGCGGCGCCCGCGCCGCTGAACGCGACCTTGATATCCTTGAAATCCTTCTTCACGTATTTGAGGGCGTTGATGCACGCGGCGATGCAGACGATGGCAGTGCCGTGCTGGTCGTCGTGGAAAATGGGGATATCCACTTCGGGGTCTTCCTTGAGCCTCTTTTCGATCTCAAAGCACCTCGGCGCGGCGATGTCTTCGAGGTTCACGCCGCCGAAGCTGCCCGCGAGCAGTTTCACCGTTTTCACGATGTCGTCCGTATCCTTGCTCCTGATGCACAGCGGAATCGCGTCCACGCCGCCGAACGTCTTGAAAAGAACGCATTTGCCTTCCATAACGGGCATGCCCGCTTCGGGACCGATGTCCCCGAGGCCGAGCACCGCCGTGCCGTCCGTAACCACGGCAACGGTGTTCCATCTTCTCGTCAGTTCAAAGGATTTATTGTAATCCTTCTGAATTTCGAGGCAGGGCTGCGCCACGCCGGGCGTGTAAGCCAAAGAAAGGTCTTCCTTGTTCTTTACGGGAACTCTGGAAACCATTTCGATCTTGCCTTTCCATTCGCCGTGAAGTCTCAGCGATTCTTTTGCGTAATCCATACTTCGTTTTTCCTCCAAAATAAAAATCCTTTTTTCGTTCTATGTTATTTTACAATAAACGCGCTTTTCTGTCAATCAAAAAAGGCGCGAAGAAAGGGCGTTTTTTAACTTCCCTGCCCGAAAAATTCGCGGTAGATGGAGGCGATGCACTTTTCGTAATCGGCGTTCGCCACCCCCACGATGATATTGAGCTCGCTCGAGCCCTGGTCGATCATCTGAATATTGATATTGCTCTTCGCGAGCGCGGTGAAAAGGCGCGCCGCCGTGCCGGATTTTCTCGCCATGCCGTGCCCCACCGTGGCAACGAGCGCCACGTTTTCGGTTACGTGCACGTAGTCGGGAGAAACGCTCTCGCGGATCTCGTTGACGATGTCGTTGAGCACGCCGCCCGCGAGGTTTTTGGATTCGATAACCAGCGAAAGCGTATCGATTCCCGAAGGCACGTGCTCGATGCAGATGCCGTAATGTTCGATGATGGAAAGCAGTTTGCGCACGAAACCGACCTCTGCGTTCATCATGGATTTTTCCACGAAGATGACCGTGAAGTCCTTCTTGCCCGCGATGCCCGTGATGATCTGTCCGTCCGCATGGACGTATTTTTCCGTGGGCACGATCATCGTGCCCGGCGCGGTCGGGTCGAACGTGTTGCGGATGTTGATGGAGATGCGCTTTTTCTGCACGGGGAAAATCGCCTCCGCGTGCAGCACGGAAGCTCCCATATAGGAAAGCTCGCGCAGTTCCTTATAGGTGACGAGGCGGATGATCTGCGCGTCCGGCACGATGCGCGGATCGCACACCATAAAGCCGGAAACGTCCGTCCAGTTTTCGTAGAGATCGGCGTCCGCGCCCGCGGCGATGACCGAACCCGTCACGTCGCTCCCCCCGCGGCTGAACGTTTTGATGTTCCCGAAGGAATCCTTCCCGTAAAAGCCGGGGATCACGGCGTATTCCGTTTTGGAAAGTTTGGCCTTGATCTTATCTTCGGTGTAGGGCGCGTTGAGATTGCCGTGGCTGTCGAAACGGATGAGTTCGGTGGCGTCCACAAAGGGAAAGCCCAGTTTTTCCGCCATCACCCGCGCGCTGAGGTATTCCCCGCGCGACGCGGCGAAATCGGGCGAATCGGCGTGCGCGTCTATGGCGGCCTCCGTTTCGTCGAGCACGGCGGCGATGTCGAAATTCAACCCGAGATCGGCGGCGATTTCCGTAAACCTGTCCCGGATAACCGAAAAGGAATTTTTGCAGCTGCCCGTTTCCGCAGCCTCTTTCTGACAGCGGTACAGCATATCCGTGATCTTGATGTCGTCTTTAAAACGCTTGCCCGGCGCGGATACGACGACGTATCTCCTGTCCTTATCCGCCCTGATGATGCTCTCCACCCGTGCGATCGCCTTCGCGTCCGCCATCGACGTACCGCCGAATTTACAAACTTTGATTCCCATAATTTTATTCTTTCTCCGCGTAAGTGATGCGTTTTCCTTCCAGATAGTACCTTTTTTCCACGCCTTCCCCCATGGAGAAGGTCTTTTTGGGCAGTACGCCCTTTTTCGCCACGTAAGCAAAGAGTTCGCCCTTTTTCAGCGGCGCGAAACACACGCCCGAAGAACGCGCGTTTGCGGCGACGAGCGCGCGGAGGTTTTCCTCCCCGTGCACGTAATCGACCGAGCCGCCCTTTTTTGCGAGATAATCCGCTATGTATTCGTCCGCCTTCGCGATGCTTTCGGGGAGCGAAAGTTTTCCCGCGTGCGTTTCCCCTTCGATCAGCGAAAAAGCCGCGTCTGTTTTTTTCAGTCCGTTTTCAAAATCCGCCTTGTCCACCCCGCTCACGAAACGGAAAATGGGCTCGAAACGGATGCCCTCGTCGTAAACGTTCACGATTTCCGCCAGGCAGAACCGCGCGGGATGCGTTTTTCTCTCCTCCTCGCCGAGCGTCTTTTTCAGGGCGTTCCAGTGCTCTTTCGCCGTGGCGAGAGAGTGGTTTCCGTCCCCCGCCGCGAAGAGAAAGGGAGCCTTGTCCCCGTATTTTTTCTCCATGCGTTCGGGAGAAACGAGCGAGGCGAACATCTGCGGGATGTTTTCGTTTTCGGGGATAAAATATCCTTCGAGATGCCCGCCGCCCATATTGAGATCGAAATCGTATATCTTTTGATACTGCGCGCGCGCGGCGTACAGTTTTTCGTTGACCGAACGGCTTTCGTCGTCATAGAGGAGCATGATGTGCGAAAACTCCGCGGGCGCGTCCCTGCGGATTTCGAGCCTGGGCGGAATGCGCTCCGCGATCGTTCCCTCGGTGGCGCGCACGAGCGCGCGGCTGCCGGGAGAATAATCGTAGGCTTCGAGGTCCACCGCCGCCGTCAGCCCGATCCGCCGCGGCGAATACGGCGTGGCGCGCACGGTGAGGATATACCCCGCCGCCGATTCGCCGAGAACGCCCTCTTTGAGATATGTTTTCATCTGCTCCGCCGCTTTCGGCGCGAGTTCGGCCTTGCGGGAAAGGTAAATTTCGGGAAGGATGACCCTCAGCGAGGAGGGCTTTTCCCCCACGAACGCGTCGAGTTCCTTCCAGTATTTTTCTTCCGAAGTAAATTGGTCGCACGCGACGACCGCCCACGCGCCGAGATCCACTCCCTTTCCGGGGAGCAGGAATTTCGCCGCCCTTAAAACCTCAGCCGCTTCCATTTACACCATCACCACGAAAAAGGTAAATAAAGCCAGCGCGAGCGAACCGAGGATCATCCAGAATTTTTCGAGTTTGTTGAGTTTGTTTTCGTCGTTCTTTTTCACGTTCCCTTCTCCTTTACCTTACGTTCATATCCTGCCAGTAGAATTTGCTGAGCGTTTTTCTCAGCAGTTCGGAATCGGCATAGCGCGTGATGTTGCCGCCCTTGACCACCGAGATGATACCCGTTTCCTCCGAAACGATGAGGGTGGTTACGTCTATATTCTCGGTGATGCCGATCGCGGCGCGGTGCCGCGTGCCGAGTTCCTTGGGCAGATTTTCTTTCTGCGAAAGGGGCAGAAAGCATCCCGCCGCCTCGATCTTCGTTCCGTTGATGATCATCGCGCCGTCGTGCAGGGGCGTTTTCGGGAAGAAAATGCTCTCGATGAGCTGCGAGGTGATGGCGGAATCCACCTTCACGCCGCTTTCCAGAATGCGCTCGGGCACGTTTCCGTTGGAGAGCACGATGATGGCGCCGATGTCGTTTTTAGACATATTCTGCAGGGCGCGGATGATCTCGTCGATACAGTTGCTCACCTCCACCTCGCTGAAATTCTTCACAGCATGCTTGGTGCCGAAAAATTTCAGGTTGGCTTTGCGCCATACCGAGCTCTTGCATTCCACCGCATACACGATCGCCGCGAACAAAACGGCGGCGACGGGCACGATGAAAAACAGGCGGTTGACCTCGCTGTTCCCCGAAAGGAGAAGGAGCGCAAGGCCGATGGCGATCATCACGGGCACGCCGATTTTGGCGAGCACCGCCGCGCCGTTCCCCCGCAGAAATTTGAAGAGGAAATAATAGACCACCGTAAAGAAGGCGATGAACAATACCGCCCCGATCAGAAAATCCAAGCGCTGCAAATTTTCAAACAATCCTGCGATTTTATCCGCCAAGTTATCCATCCGAACCCTCCCGTTCTTCCCGTATCAGAATTTCAAACAGCGCCAGAGCCAGCACCGATTCGAAATCCGTTTTGCCGCTTTTTGCAAAATAATCGCCGTCCGCGAGATAGTCCGCCGCCCTTTTGAGTTCCTTTTTGCGGAAGGCGCGCGCCTGCTCGCGGGATTTTTTCACGGCGTATTCCTTCACGCCGAGTTCTCTGGAAAGCTCCGCGTCCGTCAAATTGCTCAACGAAATATGCAGGAGCCTTCTGAAATAATTGTATAAACTCACGATGAGCCGCTGCGGGGGTTCGCCCCTGGCGCTCATCTCCTTCAATACGGCGAGCGCCCCGCCGTAATCGCGGCGGCCGAAACGCTCCGTGAGTTCGTAGATCTGGTATTCCGTATCCTTGCTCACCAGGCTTTCCACCGCTTCCGCCGTAACCGTGCCGCCCTCGCCCGCGTAGGCGATGAGTTTTGCGGTTTCCGCGGCGATCTTCGTCATATCCCGCAGGGAATATTCCGCCACTTTCTCCGCTTCCGCGCGGCCGATGTTTACGCCCCCCTTCGCGCACGCGTTCGCGATCCATTTACATAATACGCCGAGTTCGGCTTTTTCGCAATCGATCGCCGTTACATTGGGCGCTTTTTTCAGAACGTCGCACGGGCGGGCGTTGTCGATCACGAGAACGGTTTCCGCCGCGGGGGATTCGAAATAGCTTTTGAGTTCCCTGTTGAAAAAGTCCGCCTTCGGGTAAAACTCCTTCACCGCCACCAGCCGCTTTTCGCTGAGGAAAGGCAGGGCGTTGAGCGCGGCGAGAAAAGCC
>CALVZR010000167.1 GCA_944372565.1 uncultured Clostridia bacterium
GGAAAGAAATTTATCTATTAAAAGCTGCTTTTTTAAGCGGCTTTTTTACTGATAATTTCAAGTGTTTTTTGCAATTTTACTGTCCCAAATACTGTCCCAAAATTTATGAATGTAGTAAATATTGACCCCATAAAGTGGGCAAAGACCCCCTGTTTTAAGGGGTAAAGTGGTCAAAGACATAAAAAAACAGCCGTTTTTTGGCTGTTTTTTTAAAAATTGGTGACCCCTACGGGACTCGAACCCATGATACCACCGTGAAAGGGTGGTGTCTTAACCGCTTGACCAAGGGGCCTTGTCTATAAAATTTTTGGTAGCGGCGGTCGGACTCGAACCAACGACCTGCCGGGTATGAACCGGCCGCTATAACCAACTAAGCTACGCCGCCATTCCGAATTGCTAAGTTATTATACCGAAAATAAGCCGTTTTGTCAACAAATATTTTACGTTTCGGAAAAATTTTTTTCATATTCGCAAAGCTTGCCTCATATACGATAATATACCGCGCGAAAAAGCCCGCTTTCGGGTAGCGTCGGCGCCGAAAAGAGAATGAATCCTCCTATATGCGGGGCGGAGTTAAAGGGAGTTCGGAAGGAAACCCGCGGGAAACGAATTTGAAGAACATTCAGTAGAAAAACGGCGGGGAAACGAACCTCGGGGGACCTTTGAGAGCATTCGGAAAAAAACGGGGGAACTTGGTGGCGGCAGGGGGACAAAGTTTGGGGGGCGTTCAGAAGGAAATAAACGGACGGGGGGAAACTTGGCGGAGATCGCGGAAAAGAGCTTAATAACGTTCCCGAAAAAACAGCGGGGGAAACGGATTTTACGGCGTTCGGAAGAAAAATCGGGCGCATTCGACAAAAGCCGCTCCGTAATTTTGAGAAAAAAGTGGAATAGCCGAAAAAATGAAAGCATATTTTTTAATATAGCGAAAGGACAAGGAGAAAAAAATCATGAACGAAGAAACCATTTATTCTGAAATGCTGGAAATTCCGGTAAACACCTATAACATAACCTACACGCCCCCGACGCGGCGCAGAAGAAAGAAAAAAGAAACGCCCAAGGAAGACGTGAAGGAACTCGCCATCGAGAAGGTGAACCGCGAATTCGAGGCGCAGGACGCCAGGGCGGAGACCGGACAGCCCGCCGCCGAAATGCAGCAGGAGTCCGTTGCGGAAGAAACGCTTTCCGAAGCCGCGCAGGAGCCCGCTCCCGAAAAGAAGAAACGGTTCAGGGTTTCGGTGATCGGGGTGCAGCTCGCGGTGGTCGTGGCGCTTCTGGCGCTCATCGTCGTTTCCAACCTCTTTATGCCGAACAGCGGAATCTCCGTATTCCTGCATTCCATCTTCACCCCGCAGACCGAACAGGCGGATACGCGCGATTATAACAGTTTCGCCGCCGTTCTGCCGACGGCCGACGGCGAAGTGAACGTTTCGGGCGGCGTGATGAGTTTTGCGGCGAAGGGCAGCGTGTATTCCCCCTGCGACGGGGAGATCACCGCGCTCACGCAGGGCGAGGACGGCAAATATACCATCGAAATCACCCATTCCACCAAATTCAAAACGGTTATCAGGGGAATCGATTACGCCTATCAGGAACTCGGCTCCTCGGTGTACGGCAAAATTCCCCTCGGTTACAGTCTCGGCGAAAACGTGGAACTGTGCTTTTACGGGGAGAACGGAGAACTGATTACCTCTTACACGGTGGATAACGAAACCGACCAGGTGATATGGGAAGTATAAAGTTAAAGATTCATCCGCTGTTCTGGCTTTTCGGCGTGTACTACGCGCTGACCGGCAAGATCATGATGTTCGTCATCAGCACAACGGTTGCCCTGCTCCATGAGTTAGGGCATTCGTTTTCGGCGAACAGACTGGGCTATCGGCTCAATTCCGTCACGCTGATGCCTTACGGGGCGGTGGTCAGCGGGGAGGAGAGCGGGCTCAAGGCCAAAGACGAAATCCGCATCGCGTTCGCGGGGCCGCTCACCAACCTCGCCATCGGCGTGGTGTTCGTGGCGGCGTGGTGGCTCTTTCCGGAAACCTACGCCTTCACCGATTCCGCCGCGTTTTCCAGTTTTTCCATCGCGGCGGTCAACCTTCTGCCCGCCTTCCCGTTAGACGGCGGGCGCGTGCTGCTCGCGGCGCTCTCGTGCAAGATGAACCGCTCGCGCGCGCTTAAAATCTGCAAGGGAATCAGCATCGCGTTCGCGGCGGCGCTGGCGGCGCTGTTTGTAATCTCGCTCTTTCACACCCCCAATTTGTCGGTGCTGTTCTTCGCGGCGTTCGTCGCGTTCGGCGCGCTGAACAAACGGGGGGAAAACGTATATGTCCGCCTGTTTTCCGGGGTGAACGCCGCTTCGCTCAAACGGGGGATGACGTATAAAAAGCAGGCGCTTTCCGCGGACGCGGACATCAAAAAACTCGTGAATCTGCTCGACTGCGACGCCATCAACGAGGTCGTTTTGTATAAGGACGGCAAAGAATACAAAACGCTTTCGCAGGAAGAGATCGCCGAGATCTGCCAGAATCACTCGATCTACGAAAAACTTTCGGACGTAGTCTGAAAAAAACGGTTGTCAATTCGCGCGGGATATCGTATAATAGAAACAAAAAAGGGGTCTGATCAGATGACTTTTGAAGAATTAGCGGCGCGGCGGCAGAGCTGCCGCAATTTCGACGCGGAAAAACCCGTTGAAACCGAAAAGCTGGAAAAAATCGTAAACACGGCGCGGTGCGCGCCTTCGGCTTGCAATTCGCAGCCCTACACGCTGCACGTCGTTTCCGAAAAGGGCCTTGCGGCGGACATCGCGAAATGCACGCAGGGCATGGGAATGAACAAGCACTGTTCGGCGGCGCGGGCGTTTATCGTGATCGAGGAAGAGGGCGCGGGGCTGCTCGTGAAAACGAGCGGACGGCTGAAAGATCAGGATTTCGCCTCGGTGGACATCGGCATTTTATGCGCGCACATCCTTTTTGAGGCGGAGGCGCTGGGGGTTTCTTCCTGCGTGATCGGCTGGTTCGACGAGAAGAAGATCAAACAGCTGCTCGCGATCGGGGAAAAGAAACGGGTGCGGCTGGTCATCGCGCTGGGGTATGCCGCCGAGGGCGACGTTCTGCGCGAAAAGAAGCGCAAGCCCGTTGCCGAGCTGGCGAAGTTTTACCGATAAAACTGCGGGAGCGGTATGCCGCCCCCGTTTTCTTATGCGCCCGCGCGGCAGGACGGCAAGAGGATGGAAAAAATCGAAAAAGCGCGTTGGATATGGCTGGATCGGAGCAGATACCCGCATGCGCAGAGGGGAATTTATACGGTATTCAACGAGGGCGGGCTGTTTGCCGGCGGAACGAAATACGCCGTTGCGACGTTCATCGGGGAGATCTTCTGCGAACGCGCGGAAACGCTGCACGTGCGCTCTTCCGCGGACTGCAAATATATCCTCCGCGTAAACGGGAAGATCGCGATGCGCGGACCGCTGCCCGTAGGCGGCGACTATGCGAACGAAAGCGCGCTCGGGTACCGTTTTTGCGACGAATACGACCTTGCCCTCGCCGCCGGGAAAAACGAGATCCGCGCGGACGTCTTTTTATATCCGGACGTCATGACCGATTACAGCGACGGGCACGGCGGGTTTTATTTTGAAGGGCGGTTCTCGGACGGCAGAACGGTTTGTGCGGATGAAAGCTGGCTGGGATACCTGAACGAGTCCTACGTTTCGCGGGGCGTTTACGACGCGGCGGAAAAAATCGTGCCCTGCCGGGCGAAATTCACGGAAAACATCTGGCATCTGCTATGCGCGGGTCTTCCCGCACTGCGGTATGAACGGATCTTCCCCGTTTCCGAACGGGGAGGCGTTTTCGATTTCGGCAGGATCTATTCCTGTTATCTGCATGCGCGCATCGTTTCCCGTTCGGACGGCGGTTCGCTCGTATTCGAATGTTTTGAAAAAGAAGGATATTTCTGCACGCGCAGGGAAAAAGTTCTGCTGAAAAGGGGAACGTTTGAATATGACGGCGCGGCGTTGTGTTCCGCCCGTTATGTACGGATCCTCGCGCCGGAAGGGACGAGCGTTTCCCCCGCGCTCGATTTCTGTCGTTATCCCGCGGAGGAAACGGGTTTTTTCGAGTGTTCGGACGGACAGCTCAACGAAATTTACGAGGCGTGCAGGCACGCTTCCGCAATCTGCAGACAGGGCTGCCATCTCGATTCTCCCTTCCACCAGGAGGCGCTCGGCTGTACGGGGGATTATTATATCGAAAGCCTGATGGAACACTATCTCCTGTCCGACCGGCGTTTGATTAAAGTCGATATTCTCCGCACTGCGCGCCTGCTGGAGATCAAGAGGGGAAAAATGTTCCATACGACCTATTCCCTCATTTTTTTCGAATGGGTCAACGATTATTTGCTCTTTTCGGGGGACAGGCGGATTTTGCGGGAAACGGAGCGGGCGAGAAAACTCGTGCTCGCGCGGTTTCTGGCGCATATCGATGCAGACGGTCTGTGCTCCATGCCCGATTATCTTTTCGTGGATTGGGTAAAGACGGGGGATTTTACCCTGCATCATCCGCCGAAAGCGATGGGACAGGCGGTTCTGAACGCCTTTTTATATCGTGCGCTCACGCTGTTCGGCGGATACGAAACCGAGGCGGAACGCCTTAAAGCGGCTTTCCGCCAAAAACTTTGGGATGAAGAACGGGGGCTGTTTTTCGGCGGGCTTGCGGAACGGGAGGAAGAGGAAGAAAGCCCCTGGCGGCCCCGCGCGGAAGGGAGATATTTCAACGTGCACGAAAACGCGCTCGCCGTGCTTTACGGTTTATGCCCGGAAGAACGGTGCGCGGAAGTGATGGAACGGGCGCTTTCGGACGATTCGCTCCCCGCGCCGCAACCGTATTTCATGCACTTCGTGTTCGGCGCGCTCGACCGCGCCGGGCTGTTCGGAAAATACGGGAGAGCCCTCCTCGCAAAATGGGGAGAGCTGCTGAAAGAGTGCAAAACCTCCCTGAAAGAGGTATGGAGCGGTTTCGACTGCGATTATTCGCACGCATGGGGCGGCACGCCGCTCATTCAGATGTTCGGAAAGATCCTCGGCGTGACGCCGACAAAAGAAGGGTTTACGGAATACGAATTTTATCCCCGCGCGATCGGTCTGGATTTTGCCCGCGGCAGGATCTGTACGCCGCGGGGAAAAATAGAGGTGTTTCTCGAAAAGGGGAAACAGCCCGTATTGAAAGAATTTATCTGCAAAGGAGAACAAAATGACGCATGATTTTTGCGGCTTGAAGATCGCCGCGGAAGGGGAAAAAGCGCACGCTTTTTTGTTTGAAGAGAGCGGGGCGAGGTTGGGCGTGACGGACGTGCGCACGGCGGGCGCGGACGTGGAGGAGCAGGACGTTACCCTGCAGATCGGTTCGGGCGCCTCGCGCGCGCTGAAAACCGTGCAGGCCGATTTCGGCGCGGCGCGCGCGGAGATCGTGCAGGAGGGCGGCGGACTGCGCGTGCGCACGGTGTTTGAAAAACGCGGCGGGGGCGCGGGCGTTTACAGCGAAGTAACCAATCTTTCGGAAGAACCCGTAACGCTGGAAAACGCAGCGGCCGTGGTGTTTTCCGCGATAGACGCGTCCTGCGGGCGGGACGAGCTTTTTTTATACCGCTTTTACAACAGCCATCACGCGGAATGCCAGCCGCGGCGGCTGAGTCTGGACGATCTCGGCCTGTTCGGCACGGGGCACCGCACGTATCGGCGGGTGATCGGCATCAACGCGGGCAGCTGGACGAGCAAGGCCGAACTGCCGCAGATCATTTTGGAAAACGCCGCGGCGGGCAGGTTCGCCATGCTGCAGATCGAATCGTGCGGGGCGTGGTACTGGGAAATCGGCGAAGATGCGGACGCGAGGCTGTATCTCACCCTGAGCGGGGGCAATTTCCAGCACACCGCCTGGAAAAAAGTTTTGCAAAAAGGGGAGAGTTACAAAACGCCCCGCGTGGGCGTGTGCACGGCCGGTTCTTTGAACGGCGTGCTCGCCGCGATGACGGAATACCGCCGCGCGATCAAGCGCGATTTTCCTGCGGATGAAAACCTTCCCGCGGTGTTCAACGAGTATATGCACCTTTCCTGGGATTCTCCCGAGGAGGCGCGCACGCGGGCGCTCGCGCCCGTCGCAAAGCGGGCGGGGGCGGATATTTACGTCATCGACTGCGGCTGGCACGACGAGGTGCCCGGCAACGTCATCTACGGCTATGTGGGGAACTGGAAGGAGAGCGCGGCGCGCTTCCCGCACGGCGTACGGGCGATTACCGACTATATCCGCGCGTGCGGGATGAAGGCGGGGCTGTGGATCGAGCCGGAGGTCGCGGGAAAACTGAGCGGCGTAAAATATCCCGAGGAGGCGTATATCCGCCGCAACGGCGCGCGCGTTTGCGCTTCGGGCAGATATTTCCTCGATTTCCGCCACCCCGCGGTGAAGGAGGCGATGAGCGCGGCGATCTCCCGCATGGTAAAAGAATACGGCGCGGATTATATCAAAATCGACTGCAATCAGGACAGCGGCGCGGGAACGGAAATCAACTCCCTTTCCGCGGGCGACGGGCTGGAAAAAACGAGCGCGGCGTTTTTCGAATGGCTCAAAGGCGAGCGGAAAAAGTACCCGCACGTCATCTTTGAATCGTGCGCGAGCGGCGGGCAGCGGATGGACTGGAAATCGCTTTCGGAAAGCACGGTGGTTTCCACGTCCGACCAGGTGGATTACAAAAAATACCCGTTCATCGCGGCGAATATCCTCTCCGCCGTGCTCCCCGAACAGGCGGGGGTGTGGTCCTATCCTTACGTGCCTTCGCCGCCCGAAGGGGAGGCGGGCGTCAATGCGGATTCCACCGTTTCAAATATGGTGAACGGCATCCTCGGCAGGCTGCACCTCGCCTCCGATCTTTCCAAGCTCGGCGAAACGTGTTTCGCGCTCGTGCGCGAAGGGGTGGAATACGGCAAATCGCTCGCCCCGTTCAAAAAGAAGGCGGTTCCGTATCTGCCGCTCGGCTTTACGAAATTCGGCGCGAAAACGGTGGCGGCGGGGCTGACGGACGGGGAAAAACTCGTGCTCGCCGTGTGGGATACGGGGCGGAACGGGGAAGCGAACATTCCCCTGCCGCAGGGCGCGCAAAGCGTTTCGGTCGGCTATCCCAAGGGAAAATACGCGCCCGAATGTTCGCTCAGCGGAAATTTTTTACAGGTAAAATTCGGAGAAACGCACGCGGCGGCGGTGGAGATCGCGCTTTCCTGCGCGAAGGGGAAAGGCGGCTCTGCAAAATAATGCAGTTTTTCCGCAAAAAAACCGTTTCTTCTTCGGCAAATGCGGTGTATAATGAAAAGAAAAAACGCCTTTACCGGCGTTCGGAGGACAGATGACAAACAGAGAACGCTTTTATAATCTCCTGCATTTCAAGGCGGTGGACAGGCTGCCCGCCGTGCATTTCGGCTATTGGAGAGAACTCTTGTACGAATGGGCGGAGCAGGGGCACATTTCCCGCGAACTCGCCGAACGCTGGGACGACGGCAACGCCGCCGAGGCGGAACTCGATAAACTGCTGGGCTGGGATTTCAACTATTTCCGCACGACGGGGCCGAACAACCACCTGCTGCCCGCGTTTGAGCCCAAGGTGCTCGAACGCCTGCCGGACGGGTTTCTGCGCGTGCAGAACGGGGACGGTATCATCGAGCGCATCCGCGAGGGCGTGGAGTCCATTCCCGCGGAGGACGATTATCTTCTGAAAGACCGCGAGGCGTTTGAAACGCTGTACAAGCCGAAAATGCTTTTCAGCGAGGCGCGCGTGGATAAGGAAAAGATCTTAAAAGACGCCGCCGCCCGCCCCGATCTGCCCATCGGGCTGGATCTCGGCAGCGTGTTCGGCAAAATCAGGAATATGCTTTCGGTGGTGGGAATGTCTTATATGATGTGCGACGATTACGATCTGCTCGCCGAAATCGTGGATACGTATGCCGAAATGCAGTACCGCTGTGCGGAAGAGGCGCTCAAAACGGGCGCGAAGTTCGATTTCGCGCACTATTGGGAAGATATCTGTTTCAACAACGGCCCGCTGCTCGCGCCGTCGATGTTCGAGGAACTTTGCGCCAAACATTATAAAAAGCGCAACGAACTGTGCACGAAATACGGCATAGACGTGATTTCGCTCGACTGCGACGGCGTTACCGAAAAACTGCTGCCCGTCTGGTTTGAAAACGGCGTGAACACGATGTTCCCCATCGAGATCGGCACCTGGGGCGACCAGTTCGGCCCCGCGCGGCAGAAATTCGGTAAGGGAATGCTGGGCGTGGGCGGTATGGATAAAACGGCGTTCCGCAAGGATAAAGCCGCCGTGGATGAGGAAATCGGGCGTATGAAACGGCTCGCCGCGGAAGGGGGCTTCATTCCCTGCCCCGATCACCGCCTGATGCCCGGTTCCAAATGGGAACTCGTGCAGTATTACGCGGAAGAGATCAAGAAGATTAAAATTTAACCGGATACGGGAAAACGAGCGCGCGGCCGAAAGCCGCGCGCTCGTTGTTTTTTTTCGGAGGAAAGCCGTCAGCATATTATTTTTATCAGGCAGTCCGTGATTTTTTCCGGGGGGACCGCAGAGGCGCACGCCTTTTCGTACGCGCCGTCGATGATCGCGCGCGCCGCGCCGCGTATATCTTCGGGGAAAAGCGGTTCGATCTGCTCCCACAGCTTTTCGTGGCAGGAAAGCGTGTAGGTTCTGATCGCCTCGTTCAGGGCGTATTTATTGAAAATTTCCTCTTTTTTCATCAGAAACGACTGCGAATAGACCGAAAGGATCTCAGAAAGCGGTCCTTTGCTTTCGAGGAGCGCGGCGATTTTCGCGGCGGCGTCGCCGTAAAATCTGCGATAGATGGCTACGGCAAGCTCCTCTTTGGTGCTGAAATATTTGTAAATGGTCTTTTTTGAAACTTTCAGTTCCCGCGCAAGCGAATCCAGCGAAAACCGCAGCCCTTCCGTTTGCAGACGTTTTACCGAAAGTTCGATGATGGCATCTTTCATAATGGAAACAAAAAAATTTATTTATTGTTTCCATTATATGCCTATTACAAAGCAAAGTCAACAAAAATCGGAAGTTTTTCCCAAACGCGGAAAAAGCGGCGGAGGAAAAGCGCTTTCGCGCACAGGTGCAACGCCGCGCCGTTTCAAAACGGCGCGGCGTTGCTTTTTTCGTCCGGATTTATTTTACAAATTCGATCTCGATGTTTCCGTTGTTGCAGTTTGCGGTGAACGATTTCGTTCCGCCCGGTTTGGATTCGGGCAGATTGCAGTCGCCCTTCTTATAGGTGCAGGAGATGGAAAAATCGTCCATACCGCCCAGAACCGAACCCGTAATATCCCCGTTTTTCGCCGTAAGGTCGATGGATTTCCCCACGTTCACGCGTTCGCAGACGATGCTGCCGCCGTTGGAATCTAGGCTCACGCTTTCCGTAAACGATAGCGCGGCGAGCCGGATATTTTCGTTGGTGGTTTTTGCCGAAAAGGCGGCGACGGTATCGTTCGGCACGCTGATTTTGATTTTTCTGTATTCCGCCGACGGTTTGCCCCCGATATAATCCGTCCAGTTTTTGTTATAGACCAGGCGGACGGTAAGCTGACCGTTTTCGGGAACGATTTCGAGGTATTCCTTTTCGCCGTCGAAATATTCGATATGGATCTCATCGTCCTTGGAGGCGATGATTTCCAGCTCTCTGTCCTCAACTTCTATTGTAATTTTTTGGATTTCGCCGCCGCTTGCATAAGATTTTGCCGTAAACGTATCGTCGTTCGCGCATCCGGCAAGGGTGAAGAGAAACAAACCGGCAAGTACGCAGAAAAATACCGTTAATTTTTTCATAATAAAAACCTCCTGAAATTGTTTTGACATCTGTAGTTTGCCCTGCTATAATAAGAATAAACCTTTGTGTAACACAAATGTCAAGGGGAATTTTAAAATTCATGAAAGATTTTTTTTCGATCAGCGAAACCGCAAAAATCGTGCAGATGACGAGCGAAACGCTGCGCCATTACGACAGGATCGGATTGGTAAAACCGTGTAAAGTGGATGAATGGACGGGCTATCGCTATTATTCGCCGCAGGAAATCGTTATCCTGAATACCGTCAAAGCGTTACAGTGTATGGATTTAAAATTATCGGAAATCAAGGAGATTCTGGCTTACGACGATTTCAATAAAATTATCGATACTTTCAAACAAGCGGAGAAACGCGCCGATGAAAAAATTGCCGAGCTGAATCAAGCCAAAGCAAAAATCCGGCGGGCGCGGGCGTCTTATGAAAACGCGTTGAGGGGGGAACAGCAAAAAGACAGCATTTTCATAAAGCGGTATCCGCAGAGAGTGATTTTGTTATCGGAGTCGATGGAAACGCCGACGTTGGATAATTTGTGGAATTATCACCGCCATTTTTACGATCAGATTCCCGACGGGCAGAAAAAAGATTTTTCGTTTGAAGATCTGGCGGGCATCTACGAAGAAAAGGGAGTGCGGCGGCTGTTTGCCGTATGCACGAAATATAAACCGATCGACGGCATTCAAATTCTGCCGCAGGGGAGATATTTATGCGCCGACTGCACGGAAGAAAACCGCGGGCGGGTGACGGAAAATTTAATCCGCACGGCAAAGGAAACCTACCGTGCCTCGCCCGCTTTCACCGTGCAGGTCGTGGTGCTTTCGGGAATCCTGCAATGGAATTACCTGGCGCAGGTGCCGATTCCGGAATAAATATGATTTCGGTTAATACAAGGCGGGCGCTTCGTGTAAAGTGTCCGCCGTTTGACATCATAGCTTACTGCAGCTCGATTTTGTGCTATTTTAAATACAGAATTTAATAAATATATGCGGAGGGGATAAATGAATATTTTCTTTTATATTATAAGCAGTTTTTTAGCGACGGCGCCGTTGATCGCGGGCATCTTATTAAAAATCTGCCCGCCTAAGAACATCAATAAGTTATACGGGTTCAGAACAAAATTGTCTGCGTCTTCTCAGGAGGCATGGGATTATTCGCAGAAAATCTGCGCAAACAGCTTATTGTTATATTCTATACCCGAATTATTGTTGTGGGGCGCAGTGCTTGCGCTTTCCGTAATTTATTTGCGCGGTTATGAATGGCTGCTGTTTGTAATCGGTTTCGTATTTGCGATGCTGAGTGTAATATGCGTTGCGGCAGCGACACATAAAAAAACGAGGAAATATCTAAGTGAAATAAACCGGGAAAATTGCTGAATAAAGAGTTGTTGAAAAGGCAAGGCGCGGTGGGTGCGAACAGTTTGCCCGTGCGGGCAACCGCGCGCGCGTGTTTTCATCACTTTGCAAAAACGGCACGGACGAAAGTCCGTGC
>CALVZR010000168.1 GCA_944372565.1 uncultured Clostridia bacterium
CGGGATGCCGGGAGTGATTATCGCAGCGAGTCTGCTTACTTTTCTCCCTCAGGCGTTGCGCTTTTTGCAGGATTACCGCATGATCATTTACGCCGTGGTGCTCATCCTCATCATGGTCGTGAACAACAATAAAACGCTCAGAGCCCTGAAAGACAGGATCGTCGCGCCGGTGGAAGGGTGGGTAAAGGCGCTGTTCGCCCGCATTTTCAGGCGTAAAAAAGCCGTGCCCGCGGGCGCGGGCGTTTACGATGTTGTTTCGGACGCGGCGGATGAAGGAAACGCTGTTTCGATAAACGAGCCGCAGGCGGAAGCCGCCGAGGATTCGGCGGATGAACCGCCGCGGGAGCGCGGAGAACGCGGGGAGGGCGAGTGAGATGTCTGTCTTAAAGACCGAAAATTTAAGCATCGCCTTCGGCGGGCTGAAAGCCGTAACGGGCTTTTCCGTGGAAATCGAAAAAAATCAGATTTACGGGCTGATCGGGCCGAACGGCGCGGGAAAGACCACGGTGTTCAATATGCTCACGGGGGTGTATAAGCCCACGGGCGGCAGGTTTTTTCTGGAGGGAGAGGATCTCACCGGGAAAAGCCCCGTATTCATCAACAGAAAAGGCATCGCGCGCACGTTTCAGAATATCCGCCTGTTTTCCAATATGAGCGTGCGGGAAAACGTGATGGTCGGGCTGCATTCGGCGAGTAAGTGCGACCCGTTTTCTTCCATTCTGCGCCTGCCGCGCTACTGGAAAACCGAAAAGGCGCTCCGCGAGGAAGCGCTCGCCCTTCTGCACGTGTTCGGGCTGGACGGCGAGGCGGAAACGCTCTCTTCCTCCCTGCCGTACGGCAAGCAGAGGAAACTGGAGATCGCCCGCGCGCTCGCCACGAAACCCAAACTTCTCCTGCTCGACGAGCCCGCGGCGGGCATGAACCCGCACGAAACGGGCGAACTGATGGAAACCATCCGCTTTATCCGCGACCGTTTCGATATGACCATTCTGCTCATCGAACACGATTTAAAGCTCGTGAGCGGGATCTGCGAGCTCGTTACCGTGCTCAATTTCGGCACGACGCTGGCGCAGGGCAGGGTGGACGAAGTGCTGAAAAATCCGGACGTCGTTACGGCGTATCTCGGCGAATAGGAGGGGATATGGCGATACTCGAAGTTCAGAACTTAAAGGTAAATTACGGCGTGATCGAGGCGATCAAGGGCGTTTCCTTTCAGGTGGAAAAAGGGGAGATCATCGCGCTCATCGGCGCGAACGGCGCGGGCAAAACGACCATTATGCACGCCGTGAACGGGCTGCTGCCCGTAAAGGAAGGCAAAATCTTTTTAGACGGCGAGGACATCACGAACATCCCCGCGCACAAACTCATCTCCAGGGGGCTCACGCAGGTGCCCGAAGGGCGGCGCATCTTTCAGGAACTCACCGTGCTCGATAACCTTCTCCTCGGCGCCTATACGCGCAAGGATAAAAAGGAGAGCCGCGCAACGCTCGAAAGCGTTTACGAAAAATTTCCCATTCTGAGCGAGCGCAACAAGCAGATCGCGGGAACGCTTTCGGGAGGGGAACAGCAGATGCTCGCGATGGGGCGCGCGCTGATGTCCCGCCCGCGGGTGCTGCTGCTCGACGAGCCGAGCATGGGGCTTTCCCCGCTGTACGTCAACGAGGTTTTCAAGATCATCAAGGAGATCAACGAGGCGGGCACGACCGTGCTTTTGGTGGAGCAGAACGCAAAAAAAGCGCTTTCGGTGGCGAACAGGGCGTACGTGCTGGAAACGGGCAGGATCGTTCTTTCGGGCGACGCGAAGGAACTCATGTACGACGAAAACATCAAAAAAGCATATTTAGGCGAATAAAAAGCGGCGGCAAGCCGCTTTTTTGATGCGGCGCGGGACGGCTTTTTGCGGAAGAGTTGCGTTTTTTACGGATCGCCGCCCCGCGGGAATGCAAAAAAACGCCCGTTTTTTCCGAAAATTAAGCAAAAATAATGCCCCGTATAAAAATTCGTGATAAAAAAACGCGGGAAAATCGTTTGACAAATTTTCCGCGAAGTTTTATACTTGGCGCATAAAAAGAAACAGGGCAACAAAGGCGTTGCGGAACCCCCGCCATACGGCGGGGATGCCGCGGCGCCTTGTCTTTTCAGGAGGTAAAGCCATGAACGTACCGGAAATTTTCGCATCCAACGTATTCAACAGGCAGGTCATGCAGCAGCGCCTGCCCAAAGAAGTGTATAAAACGCTTCTCAAAACCATCGACGAGGGCTACCCGCTCGATACGAGCGTGGCGAACGTCGTCGCCAACGCGATGAAAGACTGGGCGGTGGAGAAGGGCGCCACGCACTTCACGCACTGGTTCCAGCCGATGACGGGCATCACCGCGGAAAAGCACGATTCCTTCATTTCGCCCACCAAGGACGGCAAGGTGATCATGGAATTTTCAGGCAAGGAGCTGGTCGTGGGCGAGCCGGACGCCTCTTCCTTCCCGAGCGGGGGCGTGCGCGCGACCTTCGAGGCGCGCGGCTACACGGCGTGGGACCCCACGTCCTTCGCCTTCGTGAAGGACGGCACGCTGTATATCCCCACGGCGTTCTTTTCGTACAGCGGCGAGGTGCTCGATAAAAAGACCCCGCTCTTAAAGAGCATGGCGGCGCTCAACAAACAGGCGCTCCGCATCTTGCGGCTTTTCGGCAATACCACGGCAAAACAGGTGTTTTCCACGGTGGGCGCGGAGCAGGAATATTTCCTCATCGATAAGGAACTGTTTGAAAAGAGGAAGGACCTCATCTATACGGGCAGAACGCTTTTCGGCGCGAAGCCGCCCAAGGGGCAGGAGCTGGAGGACCATTACTTCGGCGCGATCAACACGCGGGTGAGCGCCTATATGCGCGATCTGGACGAGGAACTCTGGAAGCTGGGCATTTTAGCAAAGACCAAGCACAACGAGGTCGCGCCCGCGCAGCACGAACTCGCGCCCGTGTTCACGAGCACCAACGTGGCGAGCGACCAGAACCAGCTGGTGATGGAGACCATGAAAAAAGTGGCGGACCGCCACGGCATGCACTGTCTGCTGCACGAAAAGCCGTTTGCGGGCATCAACGGCAGCGGCAAGCACAACAACTGGTCGATGAGCACGGATACGGGGCTCAACCTGCTCGACCCCGGCTTTACCCCCGCGGAAAACGGGCAGTTCATGCTCTTCCTCACGGCGGTGATCAAGGCGGTGAACGAACATCAGGATCTGCTGCGGCTCTCGGTGGCGAGCGCGGGCAACGACCACCGCCTGGGGGCGAACGAAGCGCCGCCCGCCATCGTTTCGGTGTTCGTGGGCGAGGAGCTGGAAGAGGTGATCGACTCGCTCGAAAAAGGCGTGAAATACGCGGGCAAGGGCAAAAAGACCATGCAGCTGGGCGTGGACACCCTGCCCGAACTTCCCAAAGACACGACCGACCGCAACAGAACGTCGCCCTTCGCGTTCACGGGGAATAAATTCGAGTTCCGCATGGTTGGCTCCTCGTTCTCGCTGGCGGGGCCGAACATCATCATCAACACCATCGTGGCGGACGCGCTCCGACAGTTTGCGGACGAACTCGAAGGCGCGGCGGATTTCAACGCCGCCCTGCACGATCTCGTCGTGCGCAACATCCGCGAAAACAAGCGCATCATCTTCAACGGCAACAACTACTCCGAAGAATGGGCGAAAGAAGCCGAAAAGAGGGGGCTGCTCAACCTTAAAAACGCCGCGGAGGCACTGCCGCATTTCGCGGACAGGAAAAATCTGGAACTGTTTTCCTTCCTGCGCGTGTTCACCGAGCGCGAAGTGCGCACCCGCACGGATATCATGCTGGAAAATTACTGCAAGGTGCTCAACATCGAGGCGCTCACCATGGAGGAAATGGCGAAAAAAGATATTTATCCCGCGGTCAATAAATATATCCGCGATCTCTGCGCCACCGTGCGCGCCAAAAAGGACGTCTGCGAAAAGGCCCCGTGCGCCGCGGAGGAAAAACTCATCGGTAAGCTCTCTTCCATGAACGAGGCGATGAGCGAAAAGACGGAGGCGCTCGAGGAACTGCTCATCGGTTCCAAGGCGTGCAAAACGCCTGCGGCGCTGGCGGCGTTCTTCGCGGAAAAAGTCATTCCCGTAATGCAGGAGATCCGTATGTATGCGGACAATATGGAACTTTGCACGGCAAAGGAATACTGGCCTTTCCCGACGTACGGGGAACTGCTTTTCAGCGTATGATTTTTTCGGTTTTTTTCGGAAAAAAGTCCTTTTCTTCCGCCGCGCGGGCAGGCTGCCCGCGCGGCGTTTTTTTGCGGTAAAATAAGCTGCGCTTATACCATCCATAAAAAGGAAAAAACCTAATTTTTGCTTATAAATTCCATAAAAAAGTGTGAAAAATCGAATTTTGCCCATTTGCTTGACGTTTTTTTGCGGGCGGGATTATAATGAGGACAAATTTCAAGAGGATACTGCCATGATGCAAAGGGAAGGACAATTCAGAAATCTTTCGGGCTGCGCCGTCGCTGGCGTGATCGACAGGAGCGGCGGGCGGATGAGCGGGGAGAAGATGATCCGCGCCATCGCGCTCATGCACGAGCGTTCCAACGGGCTGGGCGGCGGATTCGCGGGGTACGGGATCTATCCGCACTACAAGGATTTTTACGCGTTTCACCTCTTTTTCGACGACAAGAACGCGCAGGCGGAGACCGAGTCGTTTTTGGGGAGGCATTTCGAAATCGCCTACCAGTCGGAAATCCGCACGCGCAAGATGTCCGCGGTGACGGACGAGCCCGTCATCTAC
>CALVZR010000169.1 GCA_944372565.1 uncultured Clostridia bacterium
CACGTTCGGATAGCGCTTTTTCAAATTGTTGAGCACCTCGTAAAGCCCGAGGATATAGCGGTGCTGAAACCCTCGGTAGGGCACGTCCGCAATATAGCGGTTGAAATCCCACTTGATATAGGAAATCTTCCCGTCCCGCAGGTACCGATCGAACACGCCAAGAATGAAGGAACGCACTTCCGCCAAGGCGAGATTCAAAACGAGCTGATTACGCCCGAGCGCGGGAGCAAGAGTTGACGTTCTTATCGCCCATTCGGGATGTTTCCGATAAAGTTCGCTGTTTTCCGAAATCATTTCCGGCTCGAACCAAAGGCCGAATTTCATGCCGAGCGCGGCGATTTTATCGACGAGACCGGAGATCCCGTCGGGAAGTTTCTCGAAATAAGGTTCCCAGTCGCCTAAACTCAGATTATCCAGATCGCGCCTGCCGAACCAGCCGTCGTCCAGAACGAAGAGCTCTATGCCGAGTTCCTTCGCCCTCTTTGCGATTTTCAGAAGTTTTTCTTCGTCGAAATCGAAATACGTCGCCTCCCAGTTGTTCACGAGAGCGGGGCGCGTGCGGTTCGCCCAATTTTCGTCGATGACGTATTTATTGAGGAAATCGTGGAAATTGCGGCTCATTTTGCCGAACCCTTCCGCGGAATAGGTGAGGATGCTTTCCGGCGTTTCGAAACTTTCGCCCGCATTCAGCTTTTCGTAAAAGCCGAACGGCTGGATGCCGGTATTTACGCGGAGCATTCCGTACCGGTCGGTTTCAAACTTCGCAGAATGGTTGCCGCTGTAAATGAGATTCACTCCGATCGCTTCGCCGTAATCTTCCGTTGTTTTGTCAGTAAATAACGCGAAAAACGGGTTGATATTATGTCCGCTGGAACCGCGCGTTTCCCCCAACTCAAAAACACCGTGAGAGAGCTTTTGCGTTTCGATATGCCGCTCTCTCGCCCAGCCGCCCGCAAGGTAGCACACGCGGTCGAATCCCTCTACCGTGAGGGACTGCGAATACGCCGCGTCGATTTCAATCGGACAGACTTCTGCAAAAATACGGCAGTTTTTCACGATCACGTCGCACTCCTCGTAAACCGAATAATTTAGTTCGGCGCGGACGGGCGCGTTTATGCACCTGAGCGTTACGATCAGGCAGGGAACCTTCCCCCGCGCGGACGGCATAACGGAAAGCTGCGGCTTTTCGCCCGAGATTTTCGCCGAATCGTAAACGAATTCCGTAACGCAGCTGCCGTCGGCAAGCGTTGCGGAAAACATGGGAATGCGGAAATCCGTGTGCCCGAATGTGGGAAATTCGAGCGCTTTGGTTTCGTCGCTCTTTTCCTTGTCCGTACAGCAAAAAGACCGCGGCTCGGCGCGCGTCGGGATACAATCGTTAATTTTTCTCCCGTAATGATTGCGCACGAGTTTGTTTTCCGCGTCGATTTCCAGAATATACTGCGTGTTTTTCGTTTCCAGAATAAAGAAACGCCCTTCTTGCCTGATCATAATCTTCTCCTTTATTTTACTTCCCGGTGCGATTTTCTTCTACCTGTTTTTGTATCCGAAACAGGCGGTTTTGTTCACTTATCTCCCCATTTTGAAGGCGACCCCGAAAGCGCAGGGCGCTTCGGGGTCGCGAAAAAATTTCGTCCGTATTCCGATCAAAGAGTGGATGTGGTTACGTTATGCCCCCAGCTGTTGAAGAAGAGATCTTCAAAAGAGGTTTCCCCGCCGAAACATCCGTACGGCAGATGTTTTTCGTCGAGTTCGGGAATACTTTCCGTTTTTCCCGCGGCAAAATCCGCCACTTTCCCGGCAACCGCCTTCACGCGCGCGATCAGACCGCCCAAGCGTTGATCCTGCACCTCGAACCCGAAGGGCTTGTTTTCCTTCGCCCACGCCGCGGCAAACGATTTATAAAATTTATCGACGCGCGAAAGGAGCGTTTTGAAATCCGCGGAAAGCGCGGCAAGGCGGGCCTTGTCCTTTTCGGCATATGCTTTTTTC
Source organism: uncultured Clostridia bacterium (assembly GCA_944372565.1). Taxonomy (GTDB): domain Bacteria; phylum Bacillota; class Clostridia; order Christensenellales; family Borkfalkiaceae; genus UMGS775. The sequence continues at coordinate 1,993 of CALVZR010000169.1, forward strand.
AGTTCGACGGCGAGTTTCACCTTGGTTTCGAGCACCGCGCAAAGATCCGCGAGTTCGCGGAAAAGATAGGCGTATCTGCCGCCCTTTACCGAACGGAGCGCTTTCTCCGCGCGGACATATTTTTCCGTCTGCCCTTCCTCGATGAGAGAATCGAACGTGCCGAACAGAAGATCGTCGTAAAGGAAGAATTTGCAGGAATTGTTTTTCTTCGTTTTATCCTCCGCAGGCAGATTAGGCAGATCGAGTTTCATGAAATCCTCGTAGGAAACGCCCGTCGCATAGCGGAAAAGTTCGTCGTTATCCCCGTCTTCATAAGAAAGCTGCGCCAAACGGTAGAGCGCGGGCAGCACGGAAGAGAGCAACGCCTCCGCCCCGTTATCCCCCCAGGACGTGACGAAATAATTTTCTATGCCGCAGTCCCTGCACGCGGGCACGGCGCTCTCCGCCGTAAGGTTGGAATAGGCGTTGATCGGCGCAAAGCCCACCCATTTCCACGCACCGCCGGCAAAGGTGATCTTGTCGGTGAGCAGTTTGTGGCTTTCGATCATAGACACATAGTGATCGTAATCGGTGTGATAATAATCCCAATACACGAGCGTAACGTCCTCGGGAATCTGCCCGAGCAGTTCTTCGGGCGCTTTATCGAAATACTTGTAATATTCCCCGTCCGCAGCCATACGGAAGAACATATCGCTCCACATCGAGCAGGAAAAGCCGTGCTTTTTGGCGATGTCGAGCACGCGGCGCAGATGCGCGAGCATGATATCGAAATTCTTCACATAGCCGTGCTGCGAGAGGTATTTCCCAAGTCCGATCATATGCGCTTCGTCCATACCGATATTCACCTTGCGCGAAGTGAAGTTGTGTTCGATGGTGGAAAACATATCGTCGATGAGCTTGTAGGTCCGCTCGTCGCCGCAGAGCAGGATATCGTTGCAGTCGATAATTTCCAAATAATCCTTATACCGCGTGATCTGGTTAAGGTGCGCCAGCGTCTGGATGCACGGGATGAGTTCGATGCCGACTTCCGCGCAGAACGTATCGATCTCGCGGATTTCTTCCTTCGTGTATCTGCCGCGCATATACCCGAAATACGGGTTGTTTTCCAGTTCGTAGGTATCTTCGGTATATAAGTAAATGTATGTATATCCGAAACACGCTAAAAGCGCCGCGGTTTCCTTCACGGTTTCCACCGTGGGAACGGCGTTTCTCGAACAGTCGATCATCACGCCGAGTTCCTTGAACGCCCTTTTCTGGCTGACCTCCCGCCCGCAGGCGAGGCAAAGCATCGCGCGGAGAAAATCGGAAACGCTTGCATAGCCGATCTCCGCCCCTCCGTCCTTTTTCGTCACGCTGCATCCCCGTTCCACGCGATGCGCCGTGATGCGCATGCCGCCCTCGGCGAAGTTCATTTTCAGAACGCCGTTCGCGTTCCTTGCCGCTCTTTGCAGCTTTTCGTCAAGCTGCCCGATGTCGAAATTCATCTTGTTTCTCCTCAATTTCTGCCTTTTATTTTTTCGCGGAAAACCGTCCGCGGCGGTTTCTTTTTTACGTTTCCGAACGGAACAGGGAAAATTTATACCTCGTTTCCGAGGAAAACACCTCGCCCTTTTTCAGAATTGCCGACGGAAAAGACGGCACGTTGCAGGCGTTGGGATAAAGCTGCGTTTCCAGGCAAAACGCGCAGTTTTTTCCGAAAACCGCCCTGCCCTTCTGCCCGTTCAGGAAATTTCCCGAATAAAACTGCATACACGGCATATCGGTGAAAACCTCCATCACGATGCAGGTTTTCGGGTCGAACGCCTTTGCCGCACAGGAATTTCCCCGCTCTTTCAGAATATAATTGAAATCGTACCCCCCGGCGATCTTTAAAAATTCGTTGTCGTCTTCGATCTCTTCGCCGATCTCCTTCATCGCGTTGAAATCGAGCGCGGTGTTTTTCACGGGGGTAATTTCGCCCGTGGGAATGAGCGCGGCATCGACTGCCGTAACGGCGTCGCTTTTGATCCTGAGGCACTCCGAAAGCACGGTTTTGGAAAAATCGCCCGAAAGGTTGAAATACGCATGATTTGTCAAAGAACACGGCGTATCCTCATCGGAAACCGCCTTGTAGGAAATGCGGAGAGAGCCGTCGTCTTACAGCGCGTAACGCACCACGACGGAAAGATTTCCCGGAAATCCCTCCTCCATGTTTCTGGAAAAATGGGTGAGTTTCAGCGCGTCGCCTTCGACCGACGCCTTCCAGAAAACCGAATCGAACCCGACCCTGCCTCCGTGCAGGCAGTTCTCCCCGTCGTTTTTGAAAAGTTGATATTTCTTTCCGTTCAGCTCAAACGCCGCTCCGCCGATGCGGTTTGCCACTCTCCCGATCACGGCGTTGAAATAATTTTCCGAACCGATATACTCTTCAATGTTGTCAAACCCGATGACAACGTCGCGCAAAACGCCGTTTACATCAGGTATAAAAATATGGTGAATCCTTGCTCCATAATTGATGATTTCCACACTCATTCCAAGCGCGTTTTTCAGCTCGTAACATTCGAGTTTTCCCTGCGGGGTTTCTTTTGTTTCCTTTAAGCGTATCATGATTATAAAACGATCGGGCCCACCGAACGCACTTTCAGCGGAACGACCTTCCCTCCTCCGTATATTTTTGACATATTTTCCGTAAATTCTGCCACGTATTCGTTCTGCACGACGTTGAGGATCGTGCCCGCAAATCCCCCGCCGTGCACGCGGTTCGCGCCGCCGCGCAGATAGCGGCGGGCGATCGCCAGCGCCGTGGGAATAGCCTGATCTGTATCCCCCGCGGGAAAGGTGTTCTGCAAAAGCGTTTGCGAACTGAAACCCGATTCGTTCACCGCGTCGAGAAAAGCGACGTAATCCCCGTCGTTGAGCGCCGCGGCGAGCGCATATACCCGCTTGTTTTCCTCAAAGAAATGGATGGCGCGCTGGATGGCCCTGCCGTTCACCGCGCGTTTGAGTTCGGGCATGCGCGCGTAAAACTCCTCTTCGCGCACTTCGATCAGCCTTTCCCTGCCGAAAAAGGCGCTCACTCTGCCCATCTCTTCCGTGATGGATGCGTATTCCCCCGTGAGGTGCTTGTGATCTCCGCCCGTATCGATGAGCACGAGGGTATAATCGGGCAACACGTTATCGATATGCGTGGGTTTCACGTCGCCCTTGGTATCGAAATTCAAAAGCGTGAGCCCGCCGAAAGCGATGGCGCTCTGATCGAGCAGTCCGCAGGGCTTGCCGAAATACACGTTTTCCGAAAACTGCGAAACGAGCGCTTTTTCCTTTGCGCCGATCTTTCCGCCGTTATATAAAAAGTTCAGGATCTCGCACACGAGCAGTTCAAACGCCGCGGAGCTGGAAACCCCCGCGCCCCCCGAAACGTTGCTCGATGTGAGCGCGGTGAAACCGCCCGTTTTGTATCCCCGCGCGGCGAATCCCGCCGCGATGCCCTGAATGAGCGCGTCCGAAGTGCCGTGCGGGGCGCGCTCTGCCGAGCCGAGCTGCACCCTCACGTCGGGATAACCTTCCGATTTTACGGTGATCACGCCGTCGTCGGTCGGCAGGAACATCGCGATGGTGTCCAGACTGACGGCGCAGCCGACCGCCACGCCCCCGTTATGGTCGGTATGATTGCCGATCACCTCTACCCTGCCGCTCGAGGACGCCATATATCCCGCCTGTCCGAATTCGGCAACGAAGCGCGAAATCAGCTTTTCGTAGCGTTCCCGCTGCGCCTTTGCGCTGCCGCCGTAGAGCGCGGAAAAATAAGGTTCCGCGTCCGCCGCGCTGCGGATGATCTTTCCCTTTTTCTTTTCCATAAAATCACCTTCCAACCCCGCAGGTATTTTTTTGATTATTCCGTTACAGTATATCATTTTTTCGCAAGGCTTGCAATGAAATTTCGGCAAATAATCGCAATATTTTTATTTCCCCCCGCCGCTCAAAACCTTGACACAGAATTTATTATATATTATAATAAATAGCGGAATTGGAACGATTAAAAACGATAGAAAAAACCGCCGCGCAGGCGGTTCGGAGGCAGGACTTTATGGACATTTTGAAAATCGAAAAAAAGTGGCAGGATATCTGGGAGAAAGAGAAAATCAATACTTTCAACCCCAAGAACATCGACAGGAAATATTATTGCCTGGAAATGTTTTCTTATCCTTCCGCCGCAAAACTTCACGTCGGGCATTGGTATAACTACGGCTTGACCGACAGCTTTGCCCGCTACAAGAAGATGAAGGGATACGAAGTGTTCCAGCCCATGGGGTTCGACGCGTTCGGCCTGCCTGCGGAAAACTACGCCATCAAAACGGGCATCCACCCCAAGGACTCCACCTTGCAGAACATCGCGAATATGGAAGAAACCCTGCGCGAAATGGGCGCGATGTTCGACTGGAGCGCCGAAATCAAAACGTGCGACGAAAGTTATTATAAATGGACGCAGTGGCTGTTTTTGAAACTCTACGAGCGCGGGCTCGCTTACCGCAAGGAAGCGCCCGTGAACTGGTGTCCTTCCTGCAACACCGTGCTTGCCAACGAGCAGGTGGTGGACGGGCATTGCGAACGCTGCCACAGCACGGTGGTGAAAAAGAACCTCACGCAGTGGTTCTTCAAGATCACCGACTATGCGGAAGAACTTTTGACGGGGCTCAACGATCTCGACTGGCCGGAAAAAACCAAGGCGATGCAGCGCAACTGGATCGGCAAATCCGTGGGCGGAGAAATCGAATTCACCTGCGAGAGCGGGGATAAATTCAAGGTGTTCACCACGCGGGCGGATACGCTTTTCGGCGTGAGTTTCGTAGCCCTCGCCCCCGAACATCCCCTCGTTGCCAAACTGACGGACGACGAGCACAAAAAGGCGGTGGAAGATTATATTTACGAAACGTCCAAGGCGAGCGAGATCGACAGGCTTTCCACCGTGCGCGAAAAGACGGGCGTATTTATCGGCGCGTATGCGATCAACCCCATCAACAACAAGAAAGTGCCTATCTTTGCGGCGGATTACGTGCTGTATTCCTACGGCACGGGCGCGGTGATGGGCGTTCCCGCGCACGACGAAAGGGATTTCGCCTTTGCGAAAAAATACGACCTGCCCGTCGTGCGGGTGGTCAAGGGCAAAGACGGGGAAAACGACGAACTCCCCTTCACCAGCTACGGCATCACCATCAACAGCCAGCAGTTCGACGGCATGACTTCCGACGAGGCGAAAAAGGCCATCGTGAACGAACTCGTAAAGCAGAACAAAGGCGAGCACAAGATCAATTACAGGCTGCGCGACTGGCTGGTTTCCCGCCAGAGATACTGGGGCGCGCCCATTCCCGTCATTCACTGCGACAAGTGCGGCATCGTGCCCGTCCCCTATAAGGACCTGCCCGTGAAACTGCCCTACGACGTGGAATTCAAACCGGACGGCAAGTCCCCCCTCGCCAAACACGAGGGATTTATGAACGTGAAATGCCCCGTCTGCGGCGGGGACGCGCACCGCGATCCCGATACGCTCGACACCTTCGTGTGTTCGAGCTGGTATTACCTGCGCTATCCGGACGCGCACAACGCGAAAGAGCCGTTCAGCCGCGAAGTCGCGGATAAGATGCTGCCTGTCGATAAATACGTGGGCGGCGCGGAACACGCCTGCATGCACCTCTTATATTCCCGTTTCGTCACCAAGGCACTGCGCGACATGGGATATCTCGATTTCGACGAGCCTTTCAAATCCCTCGTGCACCAGGGCGTGATCCTTGGGCCGGACGGCATGCGCATGAGCAAGACGCGCGGCAACGTGATCTCGCCAGACGATTACATTAAAAAATACGGTTCGGATACCTTCCGCCTCACCCTGATGTTCGGCTTTTCCTACACCGAAGGCGGCCCGTGGAGCGACGACGGCATCAAGGCCATCAGCAAATTTATGGACAGGGTGGAACGGCTCGCCGACAAAATCTGCAAAATTAAGCCCGACAAGAGCGTTACCGCTTTCGGGAAAAACGAAAAAGATCTCGATTACGTGAGAAACTATACGATAAAATGCGTGGATAAGGATATGGATTCCTTCTCCTTCAACACCGCGGTGGCGCGGCTGATGGAATTTTTAAACGCGCTGTATAAATACGACGCGCTCGAAAACAAGAACCCCAATTTTTACAGGGAGGCGTTTTCCGATTTCATTTTATTGCTCGCGCCGTGCGCGCCGCATTTTTCGGAAGAGATCTGGGAAATGATGGGCAATAAAAAGTCTGTATTCCTCTCCCCCTATCCCGTGTGCAATGAGAAAGCTCTCGTAAAAGACGAGGTGGAGGTAGCCGTGCAGGTGAACAGCAAGATGCGGGCGCGCATCGTCATTCCCACGGGCATGGACGAAGCCGCTATACGCGAACTTCTGCTTACCGACGAGCGCACCGCTCCCCTCTTCGAGGGAAAGGAGATCAAAAAGCTCATCGTCATTCCCAACAGGTTGATCAACGCCATCGTATGACGGCAAAAAACATCGCCGCCTCGCATAAGGGGGCAAAGAAAAAAATACACAGGACGGAGATTTATGGCTGAAAAGAAAAAACAACCGCAAACCGCCGCAGAGGCGGAAACAAACGTCGCCGCGGACGCGGCGCAGACGCCCGAAGAAAAGAAGCCCGTACGCAGGAAACCCGCGGCGGACTCAAACGCGCCCGCCAAACGGACGGCGGGCAGGAAAAAAGCGCTTTCCCCGGCGGAGGCGGAAGAAGAAGCGGCGGCTGCTGCCGCCGTGATGGAAGTTCTTCCCGACGCGCCGGTTGAAAAAGCGGACGAAAAACTTCCGGAAACCGACGATACAGCGGCAACGGAAACAGCGGCGGAGGTAGCCGAACAGCTTGCCTTCGATCTCGAACAGCCCGCCGCGTCCGAAAAAAACCCTTCCCTTTCCTATTACGATATGGAGGACGAAAAGGAAGATTCTCCCCTGATGGAATTTTTCAAAAACATCGGGAAGAAGTTCTCCTCCAAAAAGAAAGGGGAAAATAAACGCAGGAAAAAGTTCAATCCCCTGCCCTCCACGCACGCGACGAGATATCATCCCTCGCCTTCGGTGGGACTGAACGAAGAGCAGCTGAAAGAGCGCTACGAAAACGACCTCGTCAACAAGGTGGAAAACAAATATTCCAAATCTTACGCGAGCATTTTCATCGGCAACATCTTCACGTTCTTCAACCTGCTGGGGCTTTTGTGCGCCATCGCCCTCATCGTGGCGAAACTGCCGATCACTCGCTTTCTCTTCTGCGTGGTCTATATCTTCAATATCGGCATCGGGATCATCCAGGAGATCCGCGCAAAGCGCTCCATCGAAAAGCTCTCGCTGATGTCCAGCCGTTCGGCGAAGGTCATCCGCAACGGCGTGGAAACGGAGATCGCCACGGGCGAAGTCGTGCTGGACGATATCCTCCGCTATACCCTGGGCAACCAGATCACCACGGATTCCATCATCGAGGAAGGCACGGTGGAAGTGAACGAATCGCTTTTAACGGGCGAATCGGTAGCCGTGAAAAAGACCGTGGGCGACGAATTGTTTGCGGGCAGTTTCATCACGAGCGGCAACTGCCTTGCCCGCGCGAACAAGGTCGGCAAGGAAAACTACGTGGAGATCCTCTCCGCCAAAGCGAAAAAATACAGAAAACCGCATTCCGAACTGATGCGCTCTTTGCAGCTCATCATCTCCATCGTAGGTTTTTTAATCGTTCCCATCGCCATCGGCATGTGCGTGAAACTCCTGCACAACACCGATAACTGGATGAAAGTTGTGGACGGCACGGTCGCCGTCGTGATCGGCATGATCCCCGCGGGCATGATGCTTTTAACCAGCCTTGCGCTGGCGCTCGGCGTGATCCGCCTTGCGCGGAACAGGACGCTCGTGCAGGACCTTTATTCCCTTGAAATGCTCGCCCGCGTGGACGTTCTGTGCCTGGATAAGACGGGCACGATCACGGACGGCAGGATGAAGGTGAACGACTGCATCATTTTAAATAACAACATCCCGAACACCATCAGCGAAGTGATGGGTTCCATGCTCACCGCGCTTAACGACAACAATCAGACGGCCATCGCGCTCAACAACCATTTCGGCAGAAACAGCACGCTCAAGCCGTTGAAGATCGTCCCGTTCAACTCGGCGCGGAAATTTTCCGCCGTCACGTTTGCGGAATCGGGTACTTACGCGTTCGGCGCGCCCGAATTCGTGCTGAAGGAAATTCCCGATAACGTTTCGAGAATGATCAAGCAGTACGCTTCCATGGGTATGCGCGTGCTCATCGTGGCGTATTCCAAGGCGAGCATTCTCGGCGAGGCAACGCTGCCTTCGAGCATGAAGGCGATCGCCCTCATCACCATTACGGACAATATCCGCGAGGACGCGATCTCCACCATCCGCTGGTTCAAGGAAAACGACGTGCAGATCAAGATCATCTCGGGCGATAACCCCATCACCGTTTCGGAAGTCGCCCGGCGGGTGGGCGTGGAAAACGCGCACAAGTTTATCAGTCTGGAAGGGCTGAGCGAAAGCGACGTGATCAACGTGGCGAACAAATATACGGTGTTCGGCAGGGTGTCCCCCGAACAGAAAGCCATTTTGGTCCGCGCGATGAAGGCGGCGGGCAGAAACGTCGCCATGACGGGCGACGGCGTGAACGACATCCTCGCCCTGAAAGAGGCGAACTGCGCGATCTCCGTGGGTTCGGGGAGCGACGCGGCGAGAAACGTTTCGCACCTCGTGCTGATGGATTCCAACTTCTCCTCCATGCCCAAAGTCGTGCATGAAGGGCGGCGGGTAATCAACAACATTCAGAACTCCGCATCCCTCTACCTGATGAAAACCATTCTCATCACGCTGCTCGCGCTGTTTGTGATCTCCATCCCCGGAACGGTGTATCCGTTCACTACGTCGCACATGATGATCCTCGAACTGCTCATCATCGGCGCGGCTTCGCTGGGGCTTTCCATCCAGCCGAACGACAACAGGGTGAAAGGGCAGTTTATCAATTATGTTATCTGCAAATCTCTGCCGGGCGCGTTTATGATGCTTCTGAGCGTGCTGCTCATCATGCTCGCGCAGTCGCTGTTGCAGGAGAAATACGGATTCGACAACGAAATTTATTATACGATGATGGAACACGCGATGAACTTCGCGGGGCTTGTGATGCTCTACCGCATCTGCAAACCGTTCAATGTTTACAGAAGCGTGCTTTTCGGCGGCGTTACGTTGGTTCTGGGGATCATATCCATCATCTCCGTCGTGCAGGGGTTCGGTATGTTCGAGCTTGTGGCAATGAACGTTCTCGGTGAGTATTGGCATCACCTGCTGCTGGTCGCGGCGGTCGTGCTCCTCTGCGTTTCGATGGCGGGCTGGCTGGAAAGCCTTTCCAACAAATTCATTACGCTTAACAAACAGGGCAAAAAGAAGAATAAATAATAACGTGAAACCGGTAAAAACGGGGCAAGTCCCGCCTTGCCCCGTTTTTATTTTTCCGTTTTCGGAAAAAACATAAAGATGAAAAGAAGGTAAAATTGAATATGCAACGCGAAAAAAAAGAAACTTTCGTAAAATTCGTATCACTCGCCGTTTTGTGTTTTCTCGTTTATCTCGCGTGTTATGCGACGAAAAGTCTTTTGAGCGTGAATACGCCCCTGATGACCGAGGACGGGTATTCCGAAGTTGCGATCGGAACGATGTCCTCCGTCTATTTTTTATTTTACGGCATCGGGCAGCTCTTTACCGGCTTTATCGGAGATAAAGTCCGGCTGCGGTATATGCTCTTATTCGGGCTGCTCGCGGCGGCGCTCTCCTGTTTTCTGTTCGCATATATAGACAGCGTTACGGTAAAAACGATCGTATGGGGCGTTTGCGGCTTCGCCCTCTCCTTCCTCTATGCACCGCTGGTGAAAAGCGTTTCCGACCATCTGGAAGGCCGCGAGGCGGAGATCTGCATGACGCTGCTCAATTTCGCATCCATCATCGGATCTACGGTGGCGGGCGTGTTCGGCGCGTTCGGCGACTGGAAAACGGCTACATATATCTTTGCGGGGCTGCTTCTCTTTCTCGGCGTCGCATCGCTTTTATTCAATATCATATTCGACAGGCGTTTCCCCGTTCTGAAAAGCGAAAACGAGGCGAAAAAGGAAAGCATGCCGCTCAGGGAATTCCTGAAATATTGGCTGAAAACGGGCGGCGTCGTGTTTATCCTGATCTCCGCAATTCAGGGCGTGGCGAAAAACTCCATCACTTTCTGGATCCCGACGTATATTTCGCAGTATCTCGGTTTCGTTCCGGAAACCGCGGCGATCATCTTCTCCGCAATCACCCTCATCGCGGCGGTAAATCAGGTGATCGCGATCTGGCTGTATCACGTGATGAAAAAGAGGGCGATGCGCGTCGTGCGCTTTTCCTTCCTCGTGTCGGCAGTCTGTTTTCTCCTGCTGATCCCCGTTAAAAATGTCTGGGTGAACCTCGTTTTGCTGCTCGTCGCACAAAGCGGATTCAGCTGGGCGGGAACAATGATCTGGACGTATTACTGCCGGAAATACGCCGACGTGGGCCGCGTGGCTTTCGTGGTGGGCTTTCTCGATTTCGTGAGTTACCTGTTTTCCGCGATCTCCAGCGTGCTCTTTTCGGATGCGATCGGGAGCATCGGCTGGACATGGCTGATCGTGATCTGGAGCGCGCTCATGGCGTGCGGCGTGCTCTCCTCCTTCGTTTATCCGAGTTCTACGAAAGAGATCTGAAACAAGTTGCCGGGGCCGTTCGGCCGCCCCGGCAAACGGAAAGCCCCCGCGAATGCGGGGGCTTTCCGTTACCGTTAAATAGAAGTGAATTATGAGTGATCTTATAAAAGCGACGCCGCGTCCTCATCTACCACGACGACGACGTCCGGATGGCGCTGCAGCACGCTTGCGGGGCAGTCTTCCGTAACGGGCCCTTTCACCATGCTGTAAACCGCCTTCGCCTTGTTCTTGCCGCTCGCCACAACGAGCACCTTTTCCGCGTTCATGATGTTCGCGATGCCCATGGTGATTGCCTTGGTGGGCACTTCGGAAATATCGTCGAACAGGCGGGAATTATCCTTGATGGTGCTCTCCGTGAGGTTGACGATGTGCGTGGTGGAATCGAAGGGCGTTTTGGGTTCGTTGAAACCGATGTGCCCGTTGGAGCCCAGCCCGAGGAGCTGAACGCTCTGTTTCATCTTCCCCAAAAGCGCGGTGTATCTGGCGCATTCCGCATCGAGGTCGGGCGCAACGCCGCTGGGAAGATTGGTGTTTTTGATATCGATATCGATATGATTGAAGAGGTTGTCCTTCATAAAATAATCGTAGCTCTGCACGTGTTCTTTGGGCAGCCCCACGTATTCGTCGAGGTTGACCGTCTTCACGTTTTTGAAGGAAATCTCCTTCTTCGCGCACGCCGCGATGAGTTCCTTATACAGCCCGATGGGCGTGGTGCCCGTGGCGAGGCCGAGCACGGCGGAATGGTTTTTCTTCACGACGTCTTTGATGACTTCCGCCGCTTTTTTGCTCATTTCATCGTAATTTTTGGTAATGATGACTTCCATTTTATTTCCCCACTTTGTTCAGCCTGTCATATACGTCCTTTTTGAAGGCGTCGATATAAGAGAGAACGTAATCCGCCATATCGAGGGAATCGTCTTCAATGAGCGGCGTGAGATCCATCGCATAGCCGAGGCCGGTAGCGTTGTCGCAGCCGTGGCTGGCGGCATACGTCGCGTGCGCCGTGCGCCTGCCCTGCGCGGCGAGGTCGTATCTCTTTCCGCCGCAGATCTGCGAGTCGAACACGCTCACGAGGCCGGCGGCGATGTTGGGATGTTCGCTTAAATCGAACACCACTTTCTGTTCGTCGTTCACCCAGTCGAGGTCGCGCCACACTTCGCAGCCGAACACCTTTTCGGGGCGTTCGTTTTTATCGAGTTTTCTGAGCGCCTTGATGACCTTGGTCACCACACCGCAGTGCGTGTCGTGCTTGTCCGCGAGGTTGTGCGTATAAACGTATTTCGGCTTGGTCGCGCGGAAGATCTTCACGTATTCGTCCACGATCTGTTCGTTGTCGGGCGTTTTGATCTGTTTGGAGGTGTAGCCGAGCTGAAGCATCGCCGCGTATTCGCCCACGAAAGCGGCCTTGTTCTGCTCGACGATCCGCACGGCCTTCATGTCGTCGTCGGTATAATCTTTATACAATCCGTCTCTCGGGCTGCCCGCGCCGTCCGCCGTTACAACGCCCGTGAACCAGGCGTCCTTTCTGCCGAAGCATTGCAGGATCCCGTGATACGCCATCAGTTCGATGTCGTCCTGATGGGCGGAGATTGCAAGGTGCGTGGTCTTTGCCAGTGCGTTTTCTTCCTTGTCGTTGTCGGGAATGAAAATTCTCGCGTTCGCATTTTCAAACTTCATTTTTCAGCTCTCCTTTGTCTTTATTTTTCGATTTCCGTCAGAGACGCCGCGGCGATGCTCTGACCGACTCTTCTGTTGGATTCGTCGGGCATCGAGATGTCGATGTCCTTATACTGCGGATATTCGGCGGAAAGGACCTCTTTCGCCTTGGCGATGATGATGTCCCCGCCCTTGCCGCTCGTCACCCTGCCGAGCAGCAGCAGGTGTTTGATTTCGTAAAATTCGCTGTAATACGCGATGGCGTAGCCGAGATAGATTCCGATATCCTCGTAGATCTTCTTCGCGCGCTCGTCGCCGTCCTTCATCATACCCTGCACGACTTTGAGCCGCTCCGCGGGCGAAGAATCCTTATCGAAGGCGATCCCCGCGTATTCGGCGAGTTTGATCACGCCGTCCTGCGAGAAATACTTCACGCCGCAGCCGATATCGCCGCTCCATTCATCGATCATCGCCTTGTCGTTGAAGTCCACGGGAACGAACGCGAGTTCGTTGAGCCAGCCGTTCAGGCCGCCCTCCGTGTTGATATAGCCGCCCGCCTCGCTCGTGCCCATGGCGATGCCGAGCACGCCGTTATCGTTGAGATCGATGGCGCCCGCGAGAGCGGTCACGTCGCCGTCGTTTGCGACTTCGAGCGGCGCGTTGAATTCCTTGGCGATGTCGATATACATGGTCTTTACGTGCTTTTCAAAGTCGTCTTCGGGAACTTTTAAGAAGAGCGACGCTACCATAATCTTGTTATCCACGTAGATGCCCGCGCTCGAAACGCCGATGGCATCTACCCGCGGCATCTTGGACGCAGCCGTTTCAAACGCCGCCTTGATGCCGTCGTAATGATAGCGGTAATCGGAATTGGTTTTGGGGAACCAGACGACTTCCTCGCTGTAAACGACCTTGCCGTCTATGACCGCGCTCACCTTTCTGTCGCTGCCGCCCGCGTCGAACCCGATGCGGCATCCGTCCAGATGCCCGCCGATCTTCAGCGAACAGCCGTGCGGTGCGGGAAGGTCTTTTTCCTCCACGCAAACGACCTCGAAAGGCGCTTCGTAAACTTTGCTCATAAAATCCGCGTCGAATTCCCTGGCGCCGCCCTTCGCGTACGCCTTTTTGATCTCTTCGTAGATGTAATCGTCCCCGCAGACATATACCTTATAACCGCCGACCACCCACAAAAGGGATTTCACGATACGCTCCGCAATCTTGTAATTGCGCTCTCTCTTCGCCTCGTCGGCAAAGATATCCAGCTCGTAGATATAGTTATAACCCTTGTTCCGTTCCACGCAGAGTTTCAGCTTTTTGCTGTCCTCTTTTGCAACGTCCCTCCTGAATTCGCCGAGAGCGACGCTCATCGGCAGAAAGCCTTTATCGTAGTTCGTTGCGTACTTCATCGCTTCCTCCTTTTATGATAAAGTTATTTTTTTTTGAATTCTTCCGGAAAATACGCGCGGCTGAACGCCTTTTTGCCGTGAAAATCCTCCACGGTAACGCGGAAATATTTCACGTTTTCGTTCATCTCGAAAACCGCGTCCGTTACGGGCTTGTCCTCAAAAATCAGTTTCGCAAAACGACCGTCCGTGGAAAAGCGCACCGAGCGCGCGTTTTCCGCTCCGACATAAACTTTATTTCCGTCAACGGCGATCCCGCGGAGCCGCGCCCCCGTCGAGGCATAAAAAACGCCGTTTTTCATACATTCAAAAACATTCCGATAATCGAGTTTTTCCGGATACATGACGTTGAACCCGCCGAGGCTGTCATCTTTTTGGCAACGGTGCACGTCGTCGTTCGCGAAACAATATAGTTTCTGCCCGTCTTTCAGCATATGATCATATATAATGCCCATGTCGTCCGGCTCGCTGCCCGCACGATACGACGAATAATTTACGATCTCCATGCCGAGCAGGCCTTTCAGACCGAGATAATCTTTCGGCTCATGGCAGGACCAGACGGGATGATTATAAACCACGAGATATCCCAGCCGACGGGCTTGCTCGATGATTTTATTGGCGTTTTCAACGGAATGCTCCGGATCGCAAAATCCGTTCAGAACGGGCGACGCGGCAAGTTCCTTTTCCGACTTGTGCGTCAGCGTAATATTAAAAAAATCGTAAAAATATTCGCTGATCCCCACCATGCCCGTTTTATCCGGCGCGGGAGAGTAAAAATTAAAGTGATAGGCTTTATCTGCGTTCGCTTTTCCGCCGTCGTGAAGACAGTTTTCGTACCCGTTGAGCGCGACGAAACCCTCGTCGTTCAGCGAACTTCTGTCCCGCATGAACAAATGGTCGGTATAAGCGACGATCGAATAACCGTGAGCGCGGTAATACTCTTTGACCTGTTCCGGGGTGAATCTACCGTCTGAATCCGTAGTGTGCGCGTGCAGATTGGCTTTATATCCCGTTCCGTCCGGCAATAATACCTTCATTTTCTTTACCGTCCGTTTCCGCTTTTCCGATTATAATTATATACCCAAAAATCCCTCTTGGCTTTACAGAATTATGCAGCGTTTTTGCATAAAAAGACACAATCGCTTGAAATTTCGGAAAAAATCGTTTATAATGATTTCTATGGAAAACAAATTCGGCAACTACATCCGCAATCCCCTGCGGGAGAGTTTCAACGTGCGTTCGATTTTCACCATCCACTATTTCCGCTACGGGAAAAATTTCCGCGTGCGCAAGGAATCGCACAACTTCTGGGAAATGGTGTATATCGATTCGGGCAGGGCGATCGTTTCCGCGGACGAACGGGAATTCCCCCTGCTGCGCGGGCAGGCGTATTTTCACAAGCCCGGCGAAGAACACACCATCCGCACCGAGGACGAATTTGCAAATTCCGCCATCGTTTCCTTTGAATGCGATTCCCGCGCGATGAGCCTGTTTGAAAACCGCACGCTCGTTTTCGACGAGTTTGAAAAACAGCTTTTAAATAAGATCATCTCCGAGGGCAAACTGAGTTTTAAAGACAAACTGGACGATATTTATCTCGTGAAGATGACCCCGCGGGAAAACGCCCCCTTCGCGGGCGCGCAGCTCATCAAGAACTGCGTGGAACTCCTGCTCATTTCCATGGCGAGAAAACTGCTCAACGAGGACCGCTCGGAAATCATTTCCGAATCCCTCTCCGTGCCGTCGGGCGTGAAACTCGTGGAGAATATCCTGCGCATCCTCAATGAAAACATTTACAACAATATCGACCTCGATACGATCTCCGAAAAACTTTCTTTCAGCAAGACGTATATCAAGGCGGTTTTCAAAAAGCACACGAACACGACCATCATTCAGCACTACATAGACTTAAAGATTGCCGAGGCGAAAAAACTGCTCAGCCAGAACAAATACACGGTAACCGAAATCGCATTTCTGCTCAACTTCAATTCCGTGCATTATTTCAGCAGGCAGTTCAAAACGAGAACGGATATGTCCCCCACGGAATACGTGCAGTCCATCAAGGCGGATAACGTCCTTTAAAAACCGAAAAGCGGCTCTTTGGAGCCGCTTTTTCCTTGCATTTCACCTTATTTCAGCAATTTGATTTTGCTGAAAAAGGGCACTTCCTTGTCCTCTTCGTTCACGACGTACACGACGCCGATGATGCCGATAATCAAAATGGCAAGGCTGTACAGCCCGGCGATCGCGCCGAATACGGTGTGCATCACGCCGCCGAACGAGGTGAGCACGCCGAAAACGACGTTGCCCACGACCGAAAAGATCAGCATAGACAAGCCGTTGTTCGCGTGTTTTTTGGCTTCCGCGTCGTTCTTGTACATGATCAGCGGAATGAAAAACAGCAGTCCCCATAAATAGCAGAGGGAAAACACCACCTTTCTCTCCGTTTTGTCGGAAACGGGCTTTTCTTCCCGCTCGCTTCCGCTTTCTTCCCGTTCTTCTTCGGGAACCTTCTTTTCTTCCTCATCCATAAATAAAGACCTCCGTTTCCTGCTTAAACGAGCAGCGCCGCGGCGCCGATGATGCCCGCGTCGTTGCCCAGAGTAGCCGCTAAAATCTTCACCTCGGGCGTTCCCTGATAACCGTAATGCCTTTCTTTGCAGTATTGCGCAACGCGGTCGATAAGATATTTCCCCTCGCCGCTGATCCCCCCGCCGAGCACGACCGCCTGCGGGCGGAAGATATTGCAATAATTCATGATGCTTTCCGAAAGATACATAATATAATCGTTCACGACCTGCACCGCCGCGGGGTCGTTTTCCCGCGCCATGGCGAACGCCGTTCTGCCGTTCACGTTGTGGATATCGTTATTCGCGTAATCCCACATTTTGGAATCGGTATCGCGCAGCATCGCCCGCTTTGTATCGCGGATGAGGGCGGACGCCGAGCAATACGCCTCGATGCACCCCTTTCTGCCGCAGGTGCATTCCTCGCCGCCGAGCACGAGCACCGCATGCCCCAGTTCCGCGCCTTTGGATTCGTTGCCCTCGTAGAGTTTGTTGCCGAGAACGATGCCGCCCCCCACGCCCGTGCCGAGGGTGAGCATGATCACGTCGGAAAATTCCTTCGCCGCGCCGAACGTCGCCTCGCCGAGCGCAGCCACGTTCGCGTCGTTGGAAACCTTGTATTCGGTATCGAGATATTTTTTCAGCCCGTCCGTGAGCTTCACGTTTTTCCAGCCGAGGTTGTTGGAGTATTCCACCGTGCCCGTGGCGGCGGTGATGGCGCCCGGGCAGCCGATGCCCACGCCTTCGATCTCCTCCTTTTTCAGCCCGTTTTCTTCGAGGAAGGCGACGAGCGCTTTGCCGAGCGTATCGATCACGCTGTCCGCCGTCCCTTCGGTTTTTACCGTCCGCTTTGCCAGGATATTGCCGTTTTCGTTCACAAGGCCGTATTTCACGCTCATGCCGCCGATATCCACGCCGATATACTTTTTCATCTTTTTTTCACCTCAGATAATTTTTCTCGCCATATATACGCCCATCACGGACGCCATCATCAATCCCCTCGTCCAGCCCGAGGAATCCCCCAGGCAGTAGAGGTTTTTCACGCTCGTTTTCAGATCATTATCCATGGAAACCCTGTTGCTGTAAAATTTCAGTTCGGGAGAATACAGCAGCGTTTCCTCGCTCGCAAATCCCGGAACGACGGTATCCGCCTCCTCGATGAAGTTGAGAATGGAAACCATCGTCCTGTACGGCATCGCGGAAGTGATGTCCCCCGCGACGGCGTCTGTGAGCGTAGGTTTCACGTTGGAGCGCATCAGATCGTCCTGCCAGCTCCGCTTGCCGTCCCTGATATCTCCC
This sequence comes from uncultured Clostridia bacterium, assembly GCA_944372565.1. Lineage (GTDB taxonomy): Bacteria > Bacillota > Clostridia > Christensenellales > Borkfalkiaceae > UMGS775. Next base: position 19,688 of record CALVZR010000169.1, read on the forward strand.
AGCCGCTGCACGAGAATGCGCCCCGCGCCCAGCATATTCGTGAGTTCCCCCACCTTTTTCGCGTATTCCAGCGGCCTGTCGAAGGGATCTTTGAAATGGTGCGAGCACAAAATGGCGAGGTTGGTGTTCGCCGATTTTTTCTCTTTATAACTGTGCCCGTTCACCACGGCGAGGCCGTTATCGTAATTTTCCTGGCTGACGAATCCCCCGGGATTCTGGCAGAACGTGCGCACTTTGTTCTTGAAGGGTTTAGGATAGCCGATGAGTTTGGATTCGTAGAGGATGTTGTTCACGTCCTCCATCACCTCGTTGCGCACTTCCACGCGCACGCCCACGTCCACGATGCCCGCCTCGTGCTTCACGCCGTGTTTTCTGCATATCTCTTCCAGCCAGCCTGCGCCCCGCCTGCCCGTCGCCACGATCACGATCTCCGCATCGATGCGCTCTTCTTTGCCGCCGATGCGGCAGAGCGCGCCCTTGCATACGCCGTTTTCCATCACGATATCGAGCGCGTCCGCGGAAAAGAGCAGCTGAACGCCGCACTCTTTCAGGCGGTTTTCGATGGCGAGATAAATCTCCTGCGCCTTCTCCGTGCCGAGATGGCGGATGGGGCAATCCACCAGTTTCAGGTTCGCACGGATGGCGCGGCGGCGGATTTCCTTGATTTTTTCGGAATCCGAAACGCCTTCCACCTTGGTATCCGCGCCGAAAGAAAGATAGATTTTATCGGTATAGGATATGAGTTCCTGCGCCGTTTCATGCCCTACGAGTTCGGGGAAATCCCCGCCCACTTCGGAGGAAAGCGACAATTTTCCGTCCGAAAACGCGCCCGCGCCCGAAAAGCCCGTGGTGATGTGGCAGTTTTTGCACCCCACGCACCTGCCCGTTTTCGCTTTCGGGCACGCCCTGTTTTCGATGGCGACGCCCTTTTCCGCTATGGTGATCTTTCCCTTGTATCCTCTGTTTAAAAGTTCCAGCGCCGTAAAGATGCCCGCAGGGCCCGCGCCGATGATCAAAATATCCGTTTCCATAAATTCTCAGCCGTTCCGTTCGGCAATGATGTCCTTCACCTTCATCATACGCGTCAGATTCGCGCGTTCGTTTTCGTCGAGTTTCATCGAAATGTAGCGGATGGTCTCCTCGAGTTCGGGGATCATCACGTATTCGAGGGCGTTCACGCGGCGCTTGCTCTTTTCACTGTCGTCGGCGAGCATCCGCGTCGTCTTCTCGAGTTCGGCAAGCCGCACCAGTTTCACGAGCACTTTCCCCGCGAGAGAAACGGCGTTGTCCGCCTCGCTCGTGACGTCCGCATAGGCATACGGCAGCGCGGCAGAACCGACCTTTTCCGAAAGGTCGAACTTCGGCACGCCCACGTTCAGGATATTTTTCGTGCCGCATTCGAGCTCCACCGATACCGAGGGTATGGAAAAGGCGAGCTCTATATCCTCCCTTTTCATGAGCCCGCGGGCGAGCGAAAAACTGCGGAGCACGCCGGAAACTTCGCTTTCCGTTTCATCGCGCATACGCTTGGTTTCCCGCACGAGCGCGGAAAACCGCCGCACCATTTCGTCCGTTTTGTCTTTTAAAAGTTTGTGCCCCCTGACCGCCGTTTTCAGCCGCGCTTTCAGCTTTTTGAGCTCCATACGCGTGGGGTTTACGTTCAATCTCGCCAAATCTTCCTCTCCGGAGCCTATTCGCCCATATATTTTTCGATGAGTTCGGTCTTGATGCGTTTCAATTCCGATTTCGGCAGGATTTTGAGAAGTTTCCAGCCGATGTCGAGCGTTTCCTCTATGGAGCGGTTTTTATCGAACCCCTGGGAAACGTATTGTTTTTCAAAATTTTCCGCAAATTCCGCATACAGTTTGTCGATGTCCGTAAGGGCGGCGTCGCCCAAAATGGCGGCGAGTTCCTTCGCCTCTTTGCCGCGCGCATAGGCGGAAAAGAGCTGGTTCATCGTGTCCGCGTGGTCCTCCCTCGTCTTGCCTGCGCCGATGCCCTTGTCTTTCAGACGGGAAAGGGAAGGCAGCACGTCTATGGGCGGATTGACGCCCTTTTTATAGAGTTCGCGCGAAAGGATGATCTGCCCTTCGGTGATGTATCCCGTAAGGTCGGGAATGGGGTGCGTCTTGTCGTCCTCGGGCATGGTGAGCACGGGGATCTGCGTGATCGAGCCCTTCTTTCCCCTGATTCTGCCCGCGCGCTCGTAGATGGAGGCGAGGTCGGTATAAAGATAACCGGGATACCCCCTTCTGCCGGGCACTTCCTTGCGCGCCGCGGAAACTTCGCGCAGCGCCTCGCAGTAGTTGGTCATGTCCGTGATGATGACGAGCACGTGCATCCCCAGGTCGTACGCCAGATATTCCGCCGCGGTGAGCGCGGTTTTGGGCGTGGCGATGCGTTCCACGGCGGGATCGTTCGCGAGGTTGGTAAAGAGCACCGTGCGCGAGATCGCCCCCGTCTTTTTGAAATCCTGCACGAAATAATCGGCCTCTTCGTAGGTGATGCCCACCGCCGCGAACACGACGGCGAACTTATCGTCGCTTTTCAAAACGCGCGCCTGCCGCGCGATCTGCGCGGCGAGTTCGGCGTGCGGCAGCCCGTTCATGCTGAACACGGGCAGTTTCTGACCGCGCACGAGGGTGTTCAGCCCGTCTATGGCGGAGATGCCCGTCTGGATAAATTCGTTCG
>CALVZR010000170.1 GCA_944372565.1 uncultured Clostridia bacterium
GGCACGAACGTGGAGGGCAAACTCGCCACCGCGCTCAAACGCCTGGGATTCGATAAAGTGTTCGACGTGAACTTCGCCGCCGATATGACCATCATGGAAGAGGCGACCGAACTTATCGAGCGCATTCAGGAGGGCGGAAAACTGCCGCTGATCACGAGCTGTTCTCCCGGCTGGATCCGCTATATGGAATATTACTATCCCGAACTCATCGAAAACGTGAGTTCGTGCAAGAGCCCGCAGCAGATGTTCGGCGCGCTGGTGAAAACCTACTGGGCGCAGAAAAACAACATCGATCCCAAAAACATCTATGTGGTTTCCATTATGCCCTGCGTGGCGAAGAAGTTTGAAAAGAACCGCGATTACGAGAACGCTTCGGGCTATCCCGATATAGACGCGTCGCTCACCACGCGCGAGCTCGCCCGTTTCATCAAGGAGAAAGGCATTTTGTTCAACCTCCTGCCGGACGGCGAAATGGATAACCCGATGGGCGAATTTTCGGGCGCGGGCGTCATCTTCGGCGCGACGGGCGGCGTGATGGAGGCGGCTCTCCGCACGGCGGTGGAAAAACTCACGGGCGAAACGCTCGGCAAGCTCGATTTCAAGGAAGTGCGCGGCACGGCGGGCATCAAGGAAGCGAGCTACAAGGTGGGCGGCTTGAACGTGAAAGTCGCCGTGGCGAGCGGTCTTTCCAACGCCAAGGTGCTCTGCGAGAAGATCAAAAAGGGCGAGGCGGATTATCAGTTCGTGGAAATTATGTGCTGCCCCGGCGGCTGCGTGAACGGCGGCGGCCAGCCCATTTTGGATACTTATACCCGCCGCGAGGTGGATTTCAAGGCGCTGCGCGCAAAAGCCCTCTACGACGAGGATAAGGCGAAGAAGATCAGAAAGAGCCACGAAAACCCCATCGTGAAGGATATTTACGCGAACTTTTTGGGCAAGCCCGGCAGCCACAAGGCGCACGAGATTTTGCATACGAAATACGTAAAACGGAAAAAATACGAATAAGCGCGGAGCGGAGGGCAAAAACCTCCGCTCTTTTTGCGAAAGCGGGCGGATGGACAAAAAAGCCGTTTTCCGGGCGGAAAAAACGGCTTTTTTGTTGACACGCATAAAATAATGTAGTAAGATGATACCAAGGAAAAAACAAGAGGAGCATATCCGATGAAGAAAATTTTCACCGCGGTTTTCGCCGTTGCGATCTGCCTTTCGGTATTCGCGGCGGGGTGCAGCCGTTTCACGGGCAACTACGTCACGAAACTCACGGCGGAGCAGTTCGGGGAAAAGGTCGCGGGGCTGTCTTTTGAAAACGTGAGCGTCGGCAGGGAAGAGGGCGCCGTTTCGGGATACAGCATGAAATACGAATATAATCTCCGCACGGAGGAAACGGCGTCCGTTTCGGAAAAGAACGGGAACGGAGAATTCCGCTTCGCCGCGGCGGAGAACGGTTCCCTCGCCTTTTCGGGGAAGAAAACTTCCGTCGTGAAGGAGCAGGAAGATCTCGCGGAAGATCTCGAATACCGCCTGTATTATGCGGACGGCGTGCGTTACGTTTCGGAAACGGGCGAACGCGGGGGGGAACGCGTTGAAAACAAAACAAAGCAGAGCGTTGCGGAATCCGAATTGGATTTCCACGAATTCAATCCCTATCTTTTCGACTTCACCGCGATTTCGGACGCGATAGAGGGCGGTATGGCAACCGCGTATCTCGATAAAGAGGACGCGAACAAGATCAAAATCGTATATGACGCCGCGCAATTCGCCGAATATTACGGGCTGACCGACGTGGAGAAATTTACGGGAGAGATCGTGATTTTGTTCAACGAAGCGGGCGCGCTCGCGGGATTCAAATCGGATTTTGAATTGCAGGGCAGCTATGCGGCGGGAAACAAAGCGGTTTTCGAGGCGCATACCGAACTTCTGGAATACGACGGGCAGGCCAAACTTCCCCCCGACGGGGAGGATTATTCGGACATCACGCCCGCGCCCCAACCGGAAACGATATAAAAACAGCTTAAAAAACATCCGCCCCGCGCAATCTGCGCGGGGCGGACTTTTATGTAGGCGGATGTTTATAAAAAAAGAGCCGTCCCTGCGATATGCGCCTCCAAAAGTCTGTCCGGACTTCGGGGGCACTTCAAAAGGGCGGCTCTTCGATATTTTTTATCGGTCGGATTCAGCGGATCTCGCGCACGCGGTACACGCCGTCGATCGCGGCGATCTTCGCGAGCATTTCGTCGCTCGCCTCGGCGGCGATGTCGAGAATGGTATAGGCGTTGTCGCCCTTGTTCTTGTTTTCAAAATTCTCGATGTTGATGTTGTCCTGCGCGAGGATGGAGGAGATCTGCGCGATCATGTTCTGCTGATTCTTGTGCAGCACGGAGATGCGGTAAGGCGTGCAGCGCGCCGACGTGCAGGCGGGGAAGTTCACGCTGTTCACGATGTTCCCGTTCTCGATATAATCGACGAGCTGTTTTGCCGCCATCACGGCGCAGTTGTCCTCCGCCTCGGGCGTGGAAGCGCCGAGGTGCGGGAAACACAGAATGTTTTCCTTCCCGATGAGCTTTTCGCACGGGAAGTCGCATACGTATTTGGAAAGTTTGCCGCTCTCCACCGCGGCGATCACGTCGTCGTTGTTCACGAGTTCGCCCCGCGCGAGGTTGACGAGCACCGCCCCGTCCTTCATCTTCGCGAAGAAATCCTTATTCAAAAATCCCTTGTTGTCCGCGAGCAGGGGGATATGCACGGTTACATAGTCAGCAGCGGCGGCGATTTCGTCGAGGGACATCACGCGGTGCGCCTTGCGGGTGAGCGAGAGGGCGTTTTCCACCGAAAGATAAGGATCGTATCCTAAAACCTTCATGCCGATGGCCTCCGTGGCGTTTGCGACCTGCGCGCCGATGGCGCCCAGCCCGATAATGCCGATGGTTTTGCCCTTGAGTTCGTGCCCCACGAAATTTTTCTTTCCCTTTTCCACCAGTTTGGGGATTTCCTCTCCCTTATCGGCGATGCTCTTCACCCAGTCGAGGGATTCCGCCAGCTTTCTCCCGCTGGCGAAGAGCGCGGCGAGCACCAGCTCTTTCACCGCGTTGGCGTTCGCGCCGGGGGTGTTGAACACCACCACGCCCTTCTTCGCATACGCGTCGGAGGGGATGTTGTTCGTGCCCGCGCCCGCCCGCGCCACGGCGAGCACGCTTTCGGGCAGGTCGTATTCGTGCATGGAAAAACTGCGGAGCATAATGCCTTCGGGTTTTTCCGCCTTGTCTGTAAGATGATAGCCTTCGGGGAACACTTCGTTCGCCACGGGGCTGATCGCATTGAGCGTGAGAATCTCTTTCATATCCTTTTCCTCTTTCGAATTTGCTTTATTTGTTCTGAAGCTCGAATTTCTTCATAAACTCCACGAGCGCCTGCACGCCTTCCACGGGCATCGCGTTGTAGATGGAGGCGCGCATCCCGCCCACGAGGCGGTGTCCTTTGAGGGAAACCAGCCCGTTTTCGGCCGCTTCCTTCACGAACTTCGCGTCCAGTTCCTCGCTGCCCGTCACGAACGGCACGTTCATCAGCGAGCGGTCGGGCTTGTTCACGTAGTTTTTGAAGAGCGAAGAACCGTCGATGAAATCGTAAAGCAGTTTTGCCTTGTATTCATTCACTTCCTGCATAGCCTTCACGCCGCCGAGTTTATCCAGCCTGCGCAGCACGAGCATGGCGATATAGATGGGGAAGCAGGGGGGCGTGTTGTAAAGGCTGTCGTTCTTGTCCTGAATGTCGTAGCGCAGCATCGTGGGGCAGAACGGCTTGTGCTTGCCGAGCAGGGAGCGTTTCGCGATGACGATGGTCACGCCCGCGGGGGCGATGTTCTTCTGCGCGCCCGCGTAGATCACGCCGAATCTGGAAATGTCCGTAACTTCGCTTAAAATGTTGCTGCTCATATCCGCCACCAGCGGGGCTTCGCTTTGGGGCAGGGAAGTATATCTCGTTCCGAAAATGGTGTTGTTCGTGGTGATGTGCACATAGTCGATGCCGTCGCGGAACTTCACGCTCTTCATATCGGGGATATAGGTGTAATTTTTATCCTTGGAGGAGGCGGCAACCACCGCGTCGCCGTATTTGAGCGCCTCTTCGTAAGCCTTGTTAGCGAAGTTGCCCGTCACGATATAATGGGCTTTGCCGTTCACCATCAGGTTGAGGGGCACCGCCGCGAACTGCTGGGAAGCCCCGCCCTGCACGAAGAGCACGGCGTAATCTTCCGGAATGTTCATAAGTTTGCGGAGCAGCGCCTGCGCTTCGTCGTTCACCGCCATAAACGCCTTGGAGCGGTGGCTCATCTCGGTGACGGACATCCCCGTATGGTTGAAATCGAGCAGATCTCTTTGCGCTTCTTCCAGAACTTCGACGGGCAGCGTGGAGGGGCCCGCCGCGAAATTGTAAACCCGCATAAAATTCTCCTTTGAAAAGATTTTCGTTCATTTGCAATTATACAATAAATATCGAAATTATTCAAGCAAAACCGCGGGATAACGCTAATTTTGTCAATTTAAATTTAAACGCGGCAAAGCGTTTACTTTCGTCGCGTTTTGGTATATAATAAATACGGAAATTTCATCTTTAAGATACCGTAACGGACTGAACCGAACGGCGAAACGGCAAAAAGGCACGCCGCCGGAAAACTTTTTTGTGCTTTCGCTTCAATCCGCCTCGGTATCCGTAAAAAAGGAACCGAAAAAATGAAAAACGGAAAAAAGAACGAATCAAAGCCGCAGGCGGGACAGACGCCGCCGCGGCAGTCGCCGCGCGCGAACGGCGCGCAGGCGGACAAGCGCCCCGCGCGCAGACAGCAAAAACCCGCGGCGCAGCCGAAGAAGGAAGAGCGCGCGAAGGAAACGGCGCGGCAGCCGAAAAAGTCCGGCGCGAAAACGCTGAAGATCCGCTTCCTCGGCGGCGTGGGCGAGATCGGGAAGAATATGACGGCGTTCGAATACGGAAAGGACATCATCGTGGTGGACGCGGGGCTTTCCTTTCCCTCGGACGATATGCCGGGCATCGACCTCGTGATTCCCGACATCGCCTATCTCGAAGAGAACAAGAGCCGCATCCGCGGCATCGTGCTTACGCACGGGCACGAAGATCACATCGGCGGGCTGCCGTATCTGCTCAAAGAGATCTCCGCGCCGGTGTTCGGCACCAAACTCACCCTCACGCTCGCGGAGAACAAACTCGCGGAACACCGCCTGAACAACGTCAGTTTGAACTGCGTAAAGGCGGGTAGCGTCATCAAACTGGGGTGCTTTTCGGTGGAATTCATCAACGTGAACCAC
>CALVZR010000171.1 GCA_944372565.1 uncultured Clostridia bacterium
AAGATCCACGCCCGCTCCATCGGCCCTTACAGCTTAGTTACGCAGCAGCCTCTCGGCGGCAAGGCGCAGTTCGGCGGACAGCGTTTCGGCGAAATGGAAGTGTGGGCGCTCGAAGCGTACGGCGCGGCGCACATTCTGCAGGAAATCCTCACCGTCAAGTCGGACGATATCGTGGGGCGCGTAAAGACCTACGAATCCATCGTGAAGGGCAACAGCATCTCGGAACCCGGCATTCCCGAATCGTTCAAGGTGCTCTTGAAAGAATTGCAGTCGCTCGCGCTCGATATGAAAGTGCTCACCGAAAACAAGGAAGAGCTGGCGATCAAGGATCTCATCGAGAGCGAGGACGATACGCCGCAGCTCCGCGAGAAGGAGGACTTCGAGGAAGTGCGGCTCGACTACGACGAGGACGAAGATTTCTCCGCGGGCTTCGACGACGTCGATTTCGACGGCGACGACAAGTTCGAATTCAACTCCAAGGAGCTGTTTGAAGACGACGACGAGCCGCTGGATACCACCGTTCCCGAAGATTTCGGCGACGATTTCGATGACGAAGATTTCGACGACGACCTGTCGGATGAGGACGATGACAAATAAAAGGGAGGGTGCGTAAATGTTTGAACTCAACAATTTCGATTCCATACAGATCGGCGTGGCTTCCCCCGAAAAGATCAGGGAATGGTCCTACGGGGAAGTGACCAAGCCGGAAACCATCAACAACCGCACGCAGAAGCCGGAAATCGGCGCTTTGTTCTGCGAACGCATTTTCGGACCGACCAAGGACTGGGAGTGCCACTGCGGCAAGTATAAGCGCATCCGCTATAAGGGCGTCATCTGCGACAAGTGCGGCGTGGAAGTGACCAAGAGCAAGGTGCGCCGCGACAGGATGGGGCACATTGAACTCGCCGCCCCCGTTTCGCATATCTGGTATTTCAAGGGCGTGCCTTCGCGCATCGCGCTCATGCTCGACATGAGCCCCAAAGCCCTCGAACAGGTGCTCTATTTCGCCTGCCACGTCGTGCTCGATCCCGGCAAGACCGACCTCGCTTACAAACAGGTCATCAACGACCGCGAGAAGATGGAAAAGGAAGAGCAGTACGGCGCGGGTTCCTTCAAAACGGGCATGGGCGCGGAGGCGGTGAAAGAACTGCTGATGGCCATCGACCTCGATAAGGAGAGCGCCGAACTCAAAAAGGTGATCGACGAGAACAACTCCGGGCAGAAGCGCCTGCGCGCGGTCAAGCGCATCGAAATCATCGAGGCGTTCCGCAAGAGCGGCAACCGCCCCGAATGGATGATTCTGGACGTGCTGCCCGTCATTCCCCCCGAACTGCGCCCCATGGTGCAGCTCGACGGCGGCAGATTCGCCACGAGCGACTTAAACGATTTATACAGGCGCGTGATCAACCGCAACAACCGTCTGAAAAAACTGATGGAACTGGGCGCGCCCGAAATCATTATCAGAAACGAAAAGAGAATGCTGCAGGAGGCGGTGGACGCGCTCATCGACAACGGCCGCCGTGGCAAGGCGGTGTCGGGCGCGGGCAACCGCGATCTGAAATCGCTTTCCGGGCTGCTCCGCGGCAAGCAGGGGCGTTTCCGCCAGAACCTGCTCGGCAAGCGCGTGGACTATTCCGGGCGTTCGGTTATCGTCGTGGGCCCCGAACTCAAATTATATCAGTGCGGTCTGCCCAAGGAAATGGCGATCGAACTGTTCAAGCCCTTCGTGATGAAAAAGCTGGTGGAAAAGAACATCTGCCACAACATCAAGAACGCGAAGAGAACGGTGGAACGCGCCAAGCCCGTGGTGTGGGACGTGCTGGAAGAGGTCATCAAGGACCATCCCGTCATGCTCAACCGCGCGCCCACGCTGCACCGCCTGTCCATTCAGGCGTTTGAGCCGGTGCTCATCGAAGGGCGCGCCATCAAGCTGCACCCGCTGGTGTGCGGCGCGTTCAACGCGGACTTCGACGGCGACCAGATGGCGGTGCACGTGCCCCTCTCCATCGAGGCGCAGGCGGAAGCGAGATTTCTGATGCTCGCCTCCAACAACATTCTGAAACTTTCCGACGGCAAACCCGTGATGTCGCCCACGCAGGATATGGTGCTGGGGTCTTACTATCTCACCATCGTGCGCCGCGCGGAGGGCGGAAAATACGACGAACGCGGCAGGGAAAGCGAGAACGGCGAAACCTACGTGCCGCCCGTTTACACTTCGGAAGAAGAGGCCATCATGGCGTATCAGACGGGCAACGTGAAACTGCAGGACGAAATCTATGTGAGAAGAAGGGTTACGCTGCCCGACGGCAGAACGGTTTCCGGCAGGGTGAAGACCACCGCGGGAAAGATCATCTTCAACGAAAAGATCCCGCAGGACATCGGTTTCGTGAAACGCGAAAAGGACGAAGATTACCTCCGCTACGAGATCGAGGGGCTGGTCGGCAAGAAACAGCTTTCCAAGATCGTGGACGCCTGCTTCAAAACGCACGGCAGCCAGTCCTGCGCGGAAGTGCTCGACAATATCAAGGCGCTCGGCTACAAATATTCCACCATCGGCGCAATCACGACCAGCGTTTTCGACATGAACATGCCGGAAGCAAAGCAGGAGATCCTGCACGACGCGGAAGAGAAAGTGCTCTCGGTGGAAAAACTGTATAAGCGCGGCCGCATCACCGACGACGAGAGATATAAAAAGGTCGTTTCCATCTGGAAGAAGGCGACCGACGACGTGACCGAGGTTCTGAAAAAGTCGCTCGATAAGTTCAACCCCATCTGGATGATGGCGGACTCGGGCGCGCGCGGCTCCATCGACCAGATCAAACAGCTCGCGGGCATGCGCGGCCTGATGACCGACCCGAACGGCAAAACCATCGAAATCCCCGTAAAATCCTGCTTCCGTGAAGGGCTTACGGTTCTGGAATACTTCATTTCCTCCCACGGCGGAAGAAAGGGGCTTGCCGATACCGCTCTGAAAACGGCGGACTCCGGTTATCTGACCCGCCGCCTCGTGGACGTTTCGCACGAAGTGATCGTGCGCGACGACGACTGCTACGCCGAACTCGGAGAAACGCCCAAGGGCATCAAGGTTTCGGCGATCAAGGGTTCGCAGGGCGAGATCATCGAAAGTCTGGAAGACCGCCTGATCGGCCGCTTTGCGGTGGGCGACGTGGTGCACCCCGAAACGGGCGAGATCCTCGTGAAAAACGACACGATGATTTCCGAGGACCAGGCAAAAGCCATCGTGAACGCGGGCATCGAGGAAGTGGAAATCAGGAGCATTTTCACCTGCAAATCCAAGCACGGCGTCTGCGCGAAGTGCTACGGCAAGAACATGAGCAACGGGCTCCCCGTGCAGAAGGGCGAAGCGGTGGGCATCATCGCGGCGCAGTCCATCGGCGAACCGGGCACCCAGCTCACCATGAGAACCTTCCATACGGGCGGTATCGCCAGCACGGGGGACATCACGCAGGGTCTTCCGAGGGTGGAAGAGCTCTTCGAAGCCCGCCGCCCCAAGCACGCGGCCATCGTATGCGAAGTGAGCGGCGTCGCCATGGTGGAGGAAAAAGACAAGCAGATCCACGTCGTAGTCAACTGCGACGACGGTTCGGTGAAAGATTATTCCATCGCGTTCGGCTACGGCGTTCTCGTCAAGAACGGGGAGAGGGTCGCGCCCGGCACCATTCTCACCAACGGTTCGGTATATCCGCAGGATATCCTGAAAACGCAGGGCGTGAAGGGCGTGCAGGACTACATCCTGCGCGAAATTCAGACGGTTTACCGCTCCCAGGGCGTGGACATCAACGACGAACACGTTGAAATCATCGTGCGCCAGATGCTCAAAAAGGTGCAGGTGGAAAACCCCGGCGATACCGACGTGCTCCCCGGCGAAAAACTCGATCTTTACAAGTTCGAGGAGGAAAACCTCAAAGCGCTCGAGGAGGGCAAGCGCCCCGCCACGGGCAAGCGCACGCTGCTCGGCATCACCAAGGCCGCGCTGGCTACGGACAGCTTCCTTTCGGCGGCGTCCTTCCAGGAAACGGCGCGCGTGCTCACCGAGGCCGCCATCAAGAACAAGATTGACCCGCTGCTCGGACTGAAAGAGAACGTGATCATCGGCAAGCTCATCCCCGCGGGGACGGGCATCAACGATTACAAGAATCTTTCGCCGCAGACCGTGGTGCCCCAGAGCGAGTGATTTTTCCGTTTTTCTTCCGCCCGTGCGGAAGAAAAACCAAAAAAAGCGGGCGTTCCGCGCGGAAAACACCTGTTTTTGCGCGAAAAAGCCCTAAATGATTTGACTTGATTTTCAAGAAATGATACAATAAAAAACGGCGGCTTTCGGGCCGCGGAAATACGCTTCTTTAAACGGGAACACCGTTTTTAAGAATATCCGAAACTTCAAGGAGGTAAACAAATGCCAACAATCAACCAGTTAATCAGACAGGGCAGGCAGCAAAAGCCGGTGAAGTCGAAAACTCCGATCATGGAAGAATGCCCGCAGAAGCGCGGCGTCTGCCTTTCGGTAACGACCACCACGCCGAAAAAGCCGAACTCCGCCCTGAGAAAGATTGCGAGGGTGCGTTTGACCAACAAGCAGGAAGGTGTCGTGTACATCCCCGGCGAAGGTCATAACCTGCAGGAGCACAGCTCGGTGCTCATCCGCGGCGGAAGGGTGAGAGACCTTCCGGGCGTCAGGTACCACATCATTCGCGGCGCGCTGGATACGGCGGGCGTGGCGAAACGCGGTCAGGCAAGAAGGAAATACGGCGCGAAGAAAAAGAAGTAATTAAAAAAAATCATACCTGCTTGGTTTCGGAATTCTAAAAACGGGATTCCGCACGGCAAAGTAGGCAGTATGCCGCAAGGCAGAAGGATTCGCCGGCCGCGGGCGCGGCCGTGAGCGACGGCTGTATTTTGGGCGCGGTCCCAAACCCTTGCAAGAGGGCGAAAAAAATTTAAAGGAGAGTAAGATTATGCCGAGAAGAGGGAATATTCCCAAGAGGGACGTTTTACCCGATCCCGTATATAACAGCAAGGTCGTTACCAAAGTCATCAACCAGGTGATGCTGGACGGCAAGAAAGGCATCGCGCAGGGCATCGTGTACGACGCTTTTGCGAAGATGAGCGAAAAACTGGGTCAGGAACCCATGGAAATTTTCAACCAGGCGATCAACAACATCATGCCGATGGTGGAAGTCAAGGCGAGGAGGGTAGGCGGCGCCAACTATCAGGTGCCTATCGAAATCCGCCCCGAGCGCAGGCAGACGCTCGCCATCCGCTGGCTGGTGAACGCCGCCCGCAAGAGGAGCGAACGCAACATGTGCGACAGGCTCGCGGGAGAGTTGATGGACGCTTACAACAACACGGGTTCCGCCGTGAAGAAGAAGGAAGATACGCACAGGATGGCGGAGGCGAACAGGGCTTTCGCGCATTACAGATTCTGATAAGGAGCACTTATGCCAAGAGAATTCGCTTTGGAAGTTACCAGGAACATCGGCATTATGGCGCATATCGACGCGGGCAAAACGACCACGACCGAGCGTATTTTGTTCTATACGGGCAAAACGCATAAGCTCGGCGAAGTGCACGAAGGCGCCGCCACGATGGACTGGATGGTGCAGGAACAGGAGCGCGGCATCACGATCACCAGCGCCGCCACGACCTGCCACTGGAAAGGCTACAACATCAATATCATCGATACGCCGGGTCACGTGGACTTCACGGTGGAAGTGGAGCGTTCGCTGCGCGTTCTGGACGGCGCGGTCGCCACGTTCTGCGCGAAAGGCGGCGTGGAGCCGCAGAGCGAAACCGTTTGGCGGCAGGCGGATAAGTACAAAGTTCCGCGCATCGCGTACGTCAACAAGATGGATATCAACGGCGCGAATTTCGAAAACGCCGTGCAGATGATGCGCGACCGTCTGAAAACCAATCCGCTGCCCATCGTTCTGCCCATCGGCAAGGAAGACAGCTTTGTCGGCATCGTGGACGTGATCGGGCGCAAAGCCGAAATCTATAAAGACAATCTGGGCAAGGAGATCGAATTTACCGACGTGCCCGCCGACATGGCGGACAAGGTGGAAGAGGCGCGCGCCGCCGTTGTGGAGGCCGCCGCGGAAGCCGACGACGAACTGATGGAGAAGTTCTTCGAACAGGGCGATCTGTCCGTCGAAGACATCAAGAAGGGGCTGAGAAAGGCGACCATCGCCATGAAAGTAACCCCCGTTCTCTGCGGTTCGAGCTACCGCAACAAGGGCGTGCAGAACCTGCTTGACGCCATCATCGATTATCTCCCCAGCCCGGTGGACGTGGACCACATCAAGGGCGTGAACCCCAAGGGCGAAGAAGAGGAGAGAAAGACTTCGGACGACGAGCCGTTCGCAGGTCTTGCGTTCAAGATCGCCGCAGACCCGTACGTCGGAAAACTCGCGTTCTTCCGCGCCTATTCGGGCGTGCTGAAAACGGGGTCTTACGTATATAACAGCACGAAAGGCAAGAAAGAAAGGGTGGGCAGGCTGCTCAAAATGCACGCCAACCACCGCGAGGATATCGAAGAGGTGCGCGCGGGCGATATCTGCGCCATCGTCGGTCTGAAAGACACCACGACGGGCGACACGCTGTGCGACGAAAATCACCCCATCATCCTCGAACAGATGGAATTCCCCGAGCCGGTTATCCGCGTCGCCATCGAACCCAAGACCAAACAGGGACAGGAAAAGATGGGGCTCGCGCTCGCCAAGCTCGCGGGAGAAGACCCCACCTTCAAGACCTATACCGATCAGGAAACGGGACAGACCATTATCGCAGGTATGGGCGAGCTGCACCTCGAAATCATCGTGGACAGGCTTTTGAGAGAGTTCCGCGTGGAAGCCAACGTGGGCGCGCCGCAGGTCGCCTATAAGGAAACCATCCGCCAGGCGGTGGAAGCGGAAGGCATGTTCAAACGCCAGAGCGGCGGCCACGGTCAGTACGGGCACTGTAAAATCCGCCTCGAACCGCAGGAACCCGGCAAGGGCTACGAGTTTGTGGACGAAACGGTGGGCGGCAGCATTCCCAAAGAATATATCCAGCCGATCAACAAGGGCATCCAGGAAGCCGCGAAAAACGGGATTCTGGCGGGCTACGAGGTCGTGGACTTCAAAGTTACCGTTTACGACGGAAGTTTCCACGAAGTGGACTCTTCGGAAATGGCGTTCAAGATCGCCGGCTCCATGGCTTTGAAGGACGGTTTGCAGAAAGCGAAATGCGTGCTGCTCGAACCCATTATGAAAGTGGAGATCACCACGCCCGATACCTATTTCGGCGATCTGATGGGCAACGTAACGGCGCGCCGCGGCATCATTCAGGGCACGGACGACAGAAACGGCATCAAGGTGATCGACGCGAACATTCCGCTTTCGGAAATGTTCGGTTATGCGACCGATCTGCGCAGCAGAACGCAGGGCCGCGGCAACTACACGATGCAGTTTTCCCACTACGCCGAAGTTCCCAAGTCCGTTGCAGAAAAGATTATCGGGAAAAAAGCGTAAAATGCGTTTTATTGTTGACTTTTTTTCAAAGTCATTGTAAAATAGTAGTACAGACTAAATTTTGAATCCATTTTATTAAAAAAAATATCAATCAGATTTTTTGGAGGAAACAAGAATGGCAAAGGCTAAATTCGACAGAAGCAAACCGCACGTGAACATCGGCACCATCGGCCACGTTGACCACGGCAAGACCACTCTTACCGCTGCGATCACCATGGTTATGGCGGCGAACGGTCAGGCGCAGAAGATGAGATATGACGAAATCGACAAGGCGCCGGAAGAAAAGGCGAGAGGGATCACAATCAACACCGCGCACGTCGAGTATCAGACGGACAAGCGTCACTATGCGCACGTTGACTGCCCGGGCCACGCGGACTACGTGAAGAACATGATCACGGGCGCCGCGCAGATGGACGGCGCGATCCTCGTCGTCGCCGCGACGGACGGTCCCATGCCGCAGACCAGAGAGCACATCCTGCTCGCGCGTCAGGTCGGCGTGCCCAAGATCGTCGTTTTCCTGAACAAGACCGATCAGCTGGACGATCCCGAACTCCTCGAACTCGTTGAGATGGAAGTCCGCGAACTGCTCACGGAATACGGATTCCCGGGAGACGATACCCCTATCATCAAGGGTTCGGCTCTCAAAGCGCTCGAATATGCGCAGACGCATTCCGACGACGAAATCAAAACCGCTCCCGAAACCGAATGCATCAGAGAACTGATGAAAGCGGTTGACGATTATATCCCGACCCCGGCGAGAGAAGCGGACAAACCCTTCCTGCTCCCGGTTGAAGACGTGTTCACCATCAGCGGCCGCGGCACGGTTGCCACGGGCAGAGTGGAAAGAGGCGTTGCGAAGGTGGGCGATCCCGCGGAAATCGTAGGTTTGAAAGAAAAACCCCTTTCCACGGTTATCACCGGTCTGGAAATGTTCCGCAAGCTGCTCGACGAAGCGCAGGCGGGCGATAACGTGGGCGCGCTGCTCCGCGGTATCGACAGGAAGAACATCGAAAGAGGCCAGGTTATCGCGAAACCCGGTTCGGTGCATCCCCACACGGAATTCACCGGTCAGGTGTACGTTCTGACCAAGGAAGAAGGCGGCCGTCATACCCCGTTCTTCAATAACTATCGTCCGCAGTTCTATTTCAGAACGACCGACGTTACGGGTTCCATCAAACTTCCCGAAGGCGTGGAAATGGTTATGCCCGGCGACAACGTGAAAATCGACGTTACGCTGATCACCCCGATCGCCATGGAAGAAGGTCTCCGTTTCGCTATCCGCGAAGGCGGCAGAACGGTCGGCTCGGGCGTTGTTTCGACCATCGTGAAATAAGTTTCCGAAGTCGGCTTAAACTGAACGAAAAGCAAGGCACACGGTATTTACCGTGCGCCTTTTTCGCTTTTTCAATTCAGTAATATGCGCGCAGCGCCGCGCATAAATGCGGCGGTTGGGCTTGCGCCTGTTTTCTTGCGTTTTATTCCGTAAACAGTTTTCCGTGGGCGCGTTTTTAAAACGGTATTGTAAAAAAGCGTAAATCTTACGCAAAACGGCCGAAAAAACCGCACGGCTGAAAAAATGCCATTCTGTGTGAGCGCGCCTGAACGGCATTTTCTTGCGGTTAAGTTTTACGGCAAATTCGCGTCATAATA
>CALVZR010000172.1 GCA_944372565.1 uncultured Clostridia bacterium
AGCGCAACAGGGTTTCGGCCGAGATCCCGAAACTCAAAAAAGAGGGGAAGGACGTTTCGGAAATCTTTGCGAAAATGCGCGAACTGGGCGCCACGGTGGAGCGCTCGGATAAGGAGATTTCGGAACTCGAAGGGAAAATTTTCGATTTCCTCGCCGTTCTGCCCAATCTGCCGGACGAAGATCTCAAACCCGGCGAAAAGGAAAACAACGAGGTGATCCGCGTGGTCGGCAAAAAGCCGGAATTTTCCTTCGCGGCGAAAAACCATGTCGATTTGTGCACGTCGCTCGGACTCATCGACTACGAGCGCGGCGCGAAACTCGCGGGCGGCGGGTATTGGCTGTACCGCGGCGACGGCGCGCGGCTGGAATGGGCGCTTTTGAATTTCTTCATTTCCGAACACCTGAAAGACGGCTACGAATTTATCCTGCCCCCCCATATGCTGGGATATAACTGCGGGTTCGGCTCGGGGCAGTTCCCCAAATTCCTCGAAGAAGTGTATTGGATCGCGGGGGAAGAGGACAGAAAGAAGGGCAGATTTATGTTGCCCACGGCGGAAACGGCGCTCGTGAATATGTTTTCGGGCGAAATTCTGGACGAGGCGCAGCTGCCGCTCAAATTCTTCGCGTACACCCCGTGCTACCGCAAGGAAGCGGGTTCGTACCGCGCGGAAGAGCGGGGGATGATCCGCGGGCACCAGTTCAACAAGGTGGAAATGGTGCAGTACGCCGCCCCCGAAAAGAGCGGGGAAGCCTTTGAAGAACTGGTGAACAAGGCCGCCTCCCTTATGGAAAAACTGGGACTGCATTTCCGCATCAGCAAACTGGCGGCGGGCGACTGCTCGGCGTCTATGGCGAGAACGTACGACATCGAAGTGTGGATCCCCAGCATGGGCATCTACAAAGAGGTGAGCTCGGTTTCCAACGCGAACGATTACCAGGCGCGGCGCAACAACACGCGCTACCGTTCGGCGGCGGGCAAGCTCGGTTATGTGCACACGCTTAACGGTTCGGGGCTGGCGACCAGCCGCGTGTTCCCCGCCATCGTGGAACAGTTCCAAAACGAGGACGGTTCCGTAACCGTGCCCGAAGTGCTCCGCCCGTTTATGGGAACGGACGTTCTCCGCAGAAAATAAACGGAAAAATTATGATATGCACCCCAAAAGTTGGACAGCTTTTGGGGTGCATATCACGTGCCGCCTGCGGGGCTTTTTTTATGTAGGAAATCCCTTTCTCCCCGTTTATTCCGCCGCTGCCGAAAGATAGCGGTTCAGACAGTAAACGATGTCGCGGTCGGCCACGTTCGCGATGGGTTCGAGGGGGGCGGCGGGCGCGGGCGTTTCCCTTTCCGCCTGCGCGGGCGGGGAGAGGATCTGCCCGAACAGGGGCGCGAGGGCGGAAACGTCCAGATTTTGCAGCATACTTTTTAAATCGAAGTTATTTTTCGCCGCAAATTCGAGGAGGGGCGCGAACTGCCCCGCCTTATCGCCGAAAAGTTGCAGGATGTTTTGCAGAATGTCCATAAAAGTTTTCCTTTGCCCCGCCCCGCGGCAAAAAAACGCCGCGGCGGGCTCGTTCGTTTTTGAGTAGCATTATATTATATGTTCCGCATATGATTAAGTTGAGCGCATATTTACGATGCGGCGAAGGAGGAGAAAAGATGCAGGATTTCAGAAGTTACGCGAACAGCGGCGGCAGCGGCGGGAACGACGGGAACGACGGGCGCAAAAACCGGAGCGGCGGCGACAATCTCGCCGATCTCATCGCCTCGCTTGCGGGCAAGTACGACGGCGCGTCGGAGGCAGAACTTATGCGGGCGATCGTGCAGGAGGCGGAAAAGGGCAAGAGGAACGGCACGCTGAGCAATGCGGATATAGACCGCTTTGCCTCTATGCTCTCGCCTATGCTGGACGCAAAAAAACGCGCCATGCTCAAAAAAATCGTGGAACAGCTGAAAAAAATATAACCTGCGGCGTTCCGCCGCAGGCCGCGCCCGCCCGGCTCGCCCGGACGGGCGCCTTTTAAAGCGCCGATCCGAGAGAAATGCGGTGCATCGCCTTGGCAAACGCGGAAATTTCCCGCAGGGAATTCTGCGGGGCGAAACTCACGCGCACCAGACCCTCCCGCTCGGTGCCCAGGCTCTTATGTACGAGGGGCGCGCAGTGCAGCCCGCCGCGCACGGCGATGTCGTATTCCGAAGAGAGTACGTCCGCCACCGCCGCGCTCGGCGCGGCGGCCGAAGAAAAGGACACGATGCCGAAACGGTTCGGCTCGGAATAAATGCGCACGCCGTCGATCTTTTTCAGTTCGCCGATGAGCGCGTCCGTCAGGGTGAAGAGCGTTTCGGAAAAGATCTTCAGATTGGGCGCCACGTTTTCCGCCGCCTCGCCGAGCGCGGCGATCGCGGGCAGATTGAGCGTGCCGCTTTCCAGTCGTTCGGGATAAAATTCGGGCTGGGAGACGTTGAGCGATTCCGTGCCCGTGCCCCCGAAGAGCACAGGACGCACCTCCGCCTTTTTATCGAAGATGAGAAAGCCGCTCCCCATAATGCCCCCCATTCCCTTATGCCCTGCGGCGCAAAGGAGGTTCACGCCGCATTTTTTCATATCGATTCCGGTATGTCCCGCGCTCTGCGCCGCGTCGCACGCGAATAAAATATTTTTCCCCTGCAGCACCTTGCCGATGCCTGCAAGGTCTGCCTCCCTGCCCGTCACGTTGCTCACGTGGTTTACCATCACGAGACAGGTGTCCTCTTCGAGCGCGCGGGCGATGCCCTCGGGCGTGCCGTCGGTCACGCTCACGCGTATGCCGTATTCTTCTTTGAGGTGGGTGAGGGTGCGGAGCACGGAGTTGTGCTCGTAAACGGTGGTCACGACGTGCCCGTTTTTCTTCACGGTGCCCGCGAGGGCGAGGTTGAGCGCCTCGGTGGCGTTTTTGGTGAAGATCACCCTGTCCGCATCGTCCGCGCCGAATAATTCCGCGAGCGACATACGCGCGCGCAATACGATCTTCGCCCCCGTGAGCGAAAGCCTGTGTCCGCTGCGGCCCGGATTGGCGCAGAGGTATTTCACGGCGTTCACCGCCGCCTCGGTTACGTTGGCCGCTTTGAAACCGCCCGTGGCGGCATTGTCGAAATAAATCATCTTCTCTCCTTCACATTTCCGTTTTTCTCACAATATAGTGTATTATGCGGCGGCATGACTTATGCCGGGAAACAAAAGGAGAAAAAATATGGATTACGTGATCGTAGCATTCCGCTCGCGCACGCACACGATGCGTTTTGCCGAAGAACTGCGCAGGCGCGGCGTTCCCGCGGAAATCGTGAACACGCCCCGCCGGGCATACGTCGGGTGCGGGCTGAGCGTAAAGGTTTCCGCAAGGTTTTTTCCCTTCGTGAAAAGGCTGGAAAGGAGCCTCGGATTCGATTCCTTCGCGGGCTTTTTCGCTTATGGCAAGGGCGGCGGACTCAAAGGCGTATAAAATTGCCTGAAATGATTGAAAAAATCGTATTTTTGTGTTAAGATGAAAAAAGAAAAACGCCGCCGCACCCCGTGCGGCGGCGCGGTTACGGCAAAGGACAAGCACTTTTATGGAAAAAGCCAAGGCGAAAGAGATCGTGCGCGTTTTATCGGAAAATTTTTCCGACAAACCCGCGCTGGAATATTCCACGCCCTACGAACTGCTCGTGGCGGTTATGCTTTCGGCGCAGTGTACGGACGCGCGCGTCAATCTCGTGACGAGGGAACTTTTCAAGAAATACAACACGCCCGAAAAAATGCTCGCGCTCAGCGCGGAGGAACTGGAAAAGAAAATCTTTTCCTGCGGGCTGTACAAAACCAAGGCGGCGCACATCCTCTCGGCTTCGGCGGATATCCTCGCGCGGTTCGGCGGAGAGGTGCCCAAAGAAAAGAAAGATCTGCAAACGCTGGCGGGCGTGGGCACGAAAACGGCGAACGTGGTGTATTCCGTGGCGTTCGGCGGGGACGCCATCGCGGTGGATACCCACGTGTTCCGCGTGAGCAACCGCAT
>CALVZR010000173.1 GCA_944372565.1 uncultured Clostridia bacterium
CGTTTTTTTTTTTTTTTTTCAATGTTTACACGCGCGCGCACGGGAAGCGCCGAAAAACGTCGTTTTTTACATGTCGGAAAAAGGCGAAAAAATGCGGTTTTAAGGCATTTATATTGACAAAACAAAATAAATTGTGATATACTTATGTCGAAATTCGGGGTTTTTCGGGCGCTTTTTTTCTTCTGCGGGGCGGCGGCGTACCGCCAAAGGACGGAAAAAAGGAAAAAAACGCGTTTCCGGAGGGCGCAATTTTTGGGATATATTCGGCAAGGAGCGAAAAATGGCGAAAAATCAGGTGTGCCATCTGTGCGGCGGCGAACTGGAGCCGTACGGCATCGGGAAATTAAAGTGCAAATACTGCGATACGATCTACGAAGAAGAGGTCATCAACGGAGAGGAAGGCATCCTGCTCGTGGAGGCGTATAAAGCGCTGCGCGACGGGGAGACGGACGAAGCGTACAAGGCCTTTATCGACATCATAGACCGTTCGCCGAAGTGCTACGAGGCATGCCTCGGGGTGGCGCTCGCCAATCACGGCATCGTGTATGTGGACGATAACCGTTCGGGCAAACGCAAGCGCGTTCCCACGTGCTACAACACCACGCTCACGCCGTTTCGGGAAGATTCTTATTATCAGACGGCAGTCCGCCTCGCCCCGCCGGACATCGCGGCGAAATACGAAAAGGACGCCGAGGAGATCGACCGCATCCGCGAACTGTGGCTGGAAAAGGCGGAAAAGGAAAAGCCTTACGATATCTTTATCAGCTACAAGGAATCGGACGACGAAACCAAACAGCGCACGGCGGACAGCGTGCAGGCGCAGGAGCTTTACAGCTGGCTGACCGACCAGGGCTACCGCGTGTTTTTCAGCCGTTCGAGCTTGGCCGGCAAGGTTTCCGAACAATACGAACCGTATATTTACAACGCGCTGCGCACCGCCAAAGTGATGGTCGTTTACGCGCAGAAAGCGGAATATTTCAACTCGTATTGGATGCGCAACGAATGGCGCCGCTGGTGGAAGAGGATAGACGGGGGCGATAAACATCCTCAATCGCTCATCGTCGCATATGAGAATATGAACGTGTATGACATCCCGCGCAGTCTGCTCCGCGGCGGGATGCAGGCGATAGACGCTTCCAGGAAGGACTACTTCCCCTTGATTTTGGGGCATATCCAGCGGATCTTCAAATCGCTGGAAGCGCAGAGCGGAAACGTCCGCGTGGAAGTTGCCGGGTTCAGCGGAAAGAAGGCGACCAGGATCGAGGGCGAAAAGATCGCCAAAAAGCAACTCGGTTCGGGGGTGAAAAAGACCATCCGCGGCGCGGCGGCGGGCGCGGTTTCCGTGCGGGAGATCGGCGTGCGGGAGGAGAGCGCGCTCTCCATCGACGCGTCCCGCGCGCTCAAACTCGCCAACGACGCGCTGAGCAACGGCCGCTATAAAAAGGCGCTCGAATATTACGGGCAGGTGCTCGCGGGCGGCGCGAACGCGCAGGCGTATCTCGGCACGGCGCTCGCCTCGGTGAGCGTGAAAACCGACGCGGAGTTCGTGAAAAACGCCGCGAAATACGCCCGGTTCGACGATTTCGACGGCATCGTTTCGGCGTGCACGGAAGAGGAACTTTCCCGCGCGGCGAAGCTCTATCTCGATTCCGAAAAGGAGTGCTTTGCCAGGGACGCCGTGGAAGCGGGCATAAATTACTACAAAAAACTTTCGGCGTATAACATCCCAGAACGGGAAAGGGCGCTCGAAACGCTGCGCGACAAGATCGGTTCGGACATGAAACGGCGGGGCGGCGCGGTGCAGCGGCTGTGCGACGTGTATTGCGAGGCAATCGCGGGGGAGGACGCGGAAGATTACGTAAACCACATTTCCGACCTCATCGACGAGGCGATGACCAACGGGCAGTATGCCGCCGCGAAATCGCTCAACGAAAGAATCGGCGCGATCGACCAAACGATAGACGCGTATATTTACAACAATATCCGCATGGAAGTTTCTTCCGACCTGCAGGGCGGACGGGTGCTCGACCTTTTTAAACTGAAAAATTTCGCGGAGGTGGATAAACTCTTATCCAACGTGACCAAGAATACCGCGGAAAAATACAACCGCGTGCTTGCGGACGCGGTATTCGCGGGGGTGAAAAGCCTGTACGACGGCAGGAACGCCGCCGCGAAGAACAAGGTGATCGACCTTTTTAAGATCGTTATCGCCTATACATACAGAAATTACCGCGTGGACGGCAAACTGACCAACGAGGCGGGGTTCAAGTTCGCGTTTTTCGGCAGGATCGCGGAGAAAAACGTCGCCCGCAAAGTCTATACGGACGGCGAGTTTACGGCGCTGAAAGAATATATCCTCAAAACGCTGGACGAGGACGCGGTGGACGAATACGCCGCATACGAAATCTTAACGGGCATTTACTTTATGCGCACGGAAAACTTTGCCGCGGCGAAAGCAAGTTTGGGCAAAGCGCTCGAACTCATCCCGAACGATCCCAACGCGCGCATCC
>CALVZR010000174.1 GCA_944372565.1 uncultured Clostridia bacterium
CGTGGGCGTGATCGTGTGCGACGCGCTCGACGAAATTTCCCGCCTGAGCGCGCTGTGCGAAAGCAGGGGCGCGGAGCAGAAGATTATGCTGCGCGTCAATCCCGGCGTGGAGGCGCACACGCATCACTTCGTGCAGACCGCCACGCCCGATTCCAAATTCGGTTTTTCCGTGGCGAACGGCGAGGCGATGCGGGCGGTGAAAAGCGCCGTCGCGGCGAAAAACCTGCGCCTTATCGGGCTGCACTGCCATATCGGTTCGCAGATCTTCGAAAAGGAATCTTTCTCGCTCGCGGCGGAAAAGATGACCGATTTTTATAAACGGGTGAAGGACGAACTTTCCTACGAATTCGAAGCGCTCAATCTCGGCGGAGGATTCGGCATCTATTATACGGACGAAGACCGCAAACTGGACGCGAAAGGCTATGCGGAATACATCGCCGCGGTGGCGGAAACGCTGAAAGACTGCGTGCAGAAAAAAGGACTGAAAAAGCCGTTTTTATATCTCTAACCGGGGCGTTCCATCGTGGGCGAGGCGGGAATCACGCTCTATACCGCGGGCAGCGTGAAGAAGATCCCCGGCATCAAAAATTACGTGGCAGTGGACGGCGGTATGTTCGATAACCCCCGCCATGCGCTGTACGGCTCCAAATACACCGCCGTCCTCGCCAACCGCATGGATGAAATGAAGGGCGCAGCCGAACCCTATTCCATCGCGGGCAAATGCTGCGAAAGCGGGGATATCGTCGCGGCGGACTGCCTTCTTCCCGAACCGAAAAGGGGAGATCTCATCGCCGTGCTTTCCACGGGGGCGTATAATTACTCCATGGCGAGCAATTACAACCGAAACGCCGTGCCGCCCGTCGTGCTCGTGGAAAACGGAAAAAGCGATTACCTCGTGAAGCCGCAGACCTATGAGGACATCGCGAGAAACGATGCCGATTGCAAATTGATTTAACCGATATTTAACGATCTTTCAGCCGCAACCGCGGCTTTTTTCTTGCAATTTTCCGCCATATCGTTTATAATGAATACAACGAAAAGTCAAAAGAGAACCAACGGGAAATGAATCAGATCGTAGAGAGAATCATCATTTATATCTGCATGTTTCTGGCGGTGTTGCTCGTATTGCCCTTCCACGAATTCGCGCACGCGTTCGCGGCGGTGAAGTGCGGCGACGAAACGCCCCGCGTAAACGGCAGATACACGCTCAATCCCTTCGCACATTTCGATGTTTTAGGGTTGGCGTGTTTTGTGCTCGTCGGTTTCGGTTGGGCAAAACCCGTGCCCGTAAATCCCTATAATTTCCGCCGCTACAAGCGCGGAATGGTGTGGGTGTCGATCGCTGGCGTGCTCGCCAACCTCATCATGGCGTTTCTGGTTTACCCGCTTTACGAGCTTTCCCTGCTCATTCCCGATTTCGGCTATTTTGACGACGTTGTGAGTTTGACTTTGAGTTTCGCTTTCAGCATGAACCTCACGTTCTTCATCTTCAATATCCTGCCGTTTTACCCGCTGGACGGATTCCGCGTGATAGACGCCACGGTGAACCATTCCAATCCCGTATATCGTTTCCTGCGCAATTACGGGCAGTATATCCTGCTCGCGCTCATCGTGCTGAGCTTTATCGCGGATTGGGTGCCCGCGCTCGCTTTTTTGGACGTGCTCGGTTTCGTGATCGGCAACGGCGCGTATTATCTCGGTTTGCCTATACGATTGTTCTGGGGGTTATTTTTCTGATGGCGGAGTTTGAATCGGTTGTCGATTATTCCACAAAACTCGATAACTTCGAAGGGCCGCTCGATCTGCTGCTGCACCTCATCAAGGAGGCGAAGATCGAGATCAAGGATATCTTCGTTTCCCAGGTAACCGACCAGTATCTGCAATATATCGCGTCTATGGACGTGATCGACGTGGAAAAGGCGAGCGAATACCTCGGTATGGCGGCAACCCTCGTGGAAATCAAATCCAAGGCGCTGTTGCCAAAACCCGAAGAGTTTCTGGAAGATATAGAGGATCCCGAACAGGCGCTGATCCGTCAGCTGGAAGAATACAAGATCTTCAAGGAAACGAGCGAAAAACTCAAATTGCAGGAAAACGTGAACCGTTTTTATAAAGAGCCGGATAAATCCGCGGGGGACGTGAAGATCGTATATAAAGACTTCAATCTGGAAGGGCTGATTTCCGCGTTTTCCAAACTGCTTTTGAAGGTGGACGCGCAAAAGCGCGAACAAAATACGCAGAAAGAAATCCCCAAAGACGTTTTCACGGTGGCGGACAAAGTGAATTTTATCCGCGAAGAACTGCTGAAACGCCAGAGTATGAGTTTTTTTGAATTATTTACGGGATATTACACGAGAAACGAATTGATAACGACCTTCCAGGCAATGCTGGAACTGCTCAAATGGCAGTATATCCGCGTGGAGCAGAACGGCGTTTTCGACGATATCACCATCACTTTGCGAGAAGACAGAAATGAAGAAATCGGAGAGATTGACGAATATAATTGAATCCATCGCGTTCGTTTCGGGCAACCCCATCGCCATCAGGGACATCGCGGAGAAACTCGAAATCGGGGAAAAAGAAATCGTGAACGCGGTGAAAAAGCTGCAGGAAAAATACAGCGGCAACTGCGGCTTGCAGCTTTTGATGTTCAACAAGAAGATTCAGTTCGCGTCCAACCCGGATTATGCGGACGAAGTTTCTTCCGTGCTCAACCCCATCAAAGAGCGTGAACTTTCGAGAAGTATGCTGGAAACGGCGGCCATCATCGCCTACAAGCAACCCGTAACGAGAATGGACCTCGAGGAAATCCGCGGCAACAGCGAATACGCCGTGCAGAAACTTTTAGAGCTCAAAGTTATCGAACCCGTGGGGAGAAAGGACGCCGTGGGCAAGCCCATTTTATACGGCACGACGGATGAATTCTTAAAAAGGTTTCAGATCTCTTCCTTGGACGAACTGCCCGATTACGAGGAACTGCTCGAACGGATCGCGCAGATCCACGGCGCCGCGAACGACGACGATTATCTTTATAAAAAGGACGAATACGTGGAAGAGCCCGAGCCTTCCAACGCGGAAGAGGCGCTCGGCAAGATAGAGGAAAAAGAAGGGGAAGAGGATTTTGAACTTCCGCCCGTGGAGGAAGAGGAGATTCCCGATTTCCTCAAAGACGAAAAAGTGGAAAAAATCTGAAAAAAGAGGTGTTTTCCGCCAAAAAAACGAACGGAATCCGAACTTGCAGACCGATTTCAACCGGCGGCGCGTTCGGATTTTTATTTACGTCTTGCATTTTGCCCGCATCCGCCCTATACTGAAATAAATTAAAAATATTTTAAAATACGTCTTTGACTTTAAAATAGCGCGAGAGTATAATATGAAACAAATAGAATATCAGAAAAAAGGAGGCTGTGAATGAAAAAAATATGGTCATTATTGTTGGCAGGTATGTTGCTTATCTCCGGTATATCCTTTTCGGGATGTAAAGAGTATGTTCCGGAATTAAGCCTGGAAAACTATGGGGACTGGACGATTTATTTCGAAGACGAAATGGCAGATCCTTCGAGTCTGGAAGTGAATTACAAAGAGTATATCGGGAATTATCCCACGTTCACCTATCAGCTGAGCGAAATCGGGGACAGGAAATATTGTTTCCCCGAAGTGGAGTTCCGATACAAAGACGGAGAAAGTTATTATCTGCTTGAAATTTCAGGAAAAGATAAATTTAACGAAGAAAAGCAATTATATGATCCTGTGCCGTATGTAAACGAAAAAGGGAATTATAGAATCTATTGGGATATATATAATCAAGATGAAACAGGAAAAAGTACGATATACGGCGGCATAAGTATTGATGTTGAAATTGTATAAAGAATATAAAAACAAACAAGGAGAGGAAAAATGAGTAAAAACAAATGAGAATTACATTTGTTGCCGCTTTTCTTTGATCGATTCGCCGTTCCGTTCGGGGCGGTTTTTTTATAAAAATTTGTATCCGCATCCCGCTGCATAAAAACGGGCGGATTGCAGATATTATAACCGTGCATTGGGTTTATATCGCGCTCGCCGCGTATGCGGCGCTGCTCTGCCCGATCTTCGCGGACGCGTATTTGTATTACGATAAGGATCTCGCGAAATTCTGTTTCCGCATCACGCTATACGGCATTCCCGTTCTCGGCGGATACGGAGAGAAAATAAAGGGAGGCATGGCGCTGCACTTTTCGGAAAAGAAAGCGGCCGTCGTCTCTTTCAGATCGGTTTTCGGTATGCGCTCGCAGTTCAATCTGCATAAAGATTATATGATACGGAAAATCGGCGTGCTGGCGGAATACGGAAGCGAAAACGCGCCCGCTCTGCCGTTTGCGTTCGCTTTCGTTTCGCACATTCTCGCGCAGATTTTCGGCGCGGTGAACGCGGAAACGGGCGGAACGGCGGCGCTCCGGTACGACGCGGCCCTTTACGAGGCCCGTTCGGTTTTCAGAATCCAGATGCACATAAACGTCGTGTTCAATCTCTTTACGGTGGCGATCACGCTCGTAAAGGTTATTTTGAGGAAAGCGGAAACATGGATCAAACGAACAAAATAAACGCCGTAATCGAAACGGCGATGAAAAACTTAAACGATATGATAGACGTGAATACCGTTGTGGGAAAGCCCATCGCCACGGAGGCGGGAACGGTTTTTCCCATCTGCAAGGTAACGCTCGGCTTTATGACGGGCGGCGGGGAATACGGAGAGGTGAAACTCTTCAAAAAGGATTCCGCCCTGCCGTTCGCGGGGGGAAGCGGCGCCGTCGTTTCCATCAAGCCCGCGGGCTTTCTCGTGCACGAATCGGGTAAATACCGCATAGAGGCGTTTACGGAGGGCGTGGATAAACTCATCGAATCCACAGGCGAACTCTTCAGAAATATGCAGGAGGAAACGCAATGAAAAAACTCCTGATCCTTTTCATGAGCGCGCTGCTCGGGCTCTCGGCGTTCACGGCGGTAAGGCCGGCGTTTGCGGCGGGCGTCGTCGATGCGGAAATCGTTCTGGAAGTCGGCTCGAAGAGGGTTCTCTTCGAAAAGGATGCCGACGCTAAGATGTATCCCGCCAGCACCACGAAGGTGCTCACCGCCATCTGCGCAATAGAAAACGCCGATTTAAACGAAATCGTGGAGATCACAAAACCCTGCGTGGGCGTGGAAGGTTCGAGCATCTATCTGGAAGAAGGCGAAAAGCTGAGCGTGCGCGAACTTTTATACGGTCTGATGCTGCGCTCGGGGAACGACGCCGCCACGGCGCTCGCCCTGCACGTAAGCGGTTCGATAGAAAAATTCGCCGAACTGATGAACGAAACCGCCGCAAAGGCAGGCGCGGAACATTCCAATTTCGTCAATCCGCACGGACTTCCTAACGACGATCATTACGTTACCGCCCGCGATCTCGCGCTGATCACCGCGTATTCGCTGCAAAACGAAGATTTCAAACAGATCGTTTCCACGAAAAAAATCGAGATCTCCAACGGGGATAAGCCGTATAAGCGCCTGCTCATCAACAAGAACAAACTGCTCTTCAACTGCGAGGGCGCAACGGGCGTAAAGACGGGCTACACGAAAAAGGCGGGCAGATGCCTGGTTTCTTCCTGCGAACGGAACGGTATGGAACTGGTTTCCGTCGTGCTGAACTGCGGGCCGATGTTTGAAAGGGCGAAAGCCCATTTCGATAAATACTTTTCGCTCTATAAACTGTATAAGGTTTGGGAAAGCGATTTCGTCGCGGACTTCGTTCCCGTGGAGGGCACGGAAAAAGAGTGCGCGCTCCGCACCGAAAACGACGTGTATCTGCCCCTGACCGAGGAGGAGCATAAAAGCCTGGAAATTATCTATGATATTCCCGAATTTCTTCCGAACGGCGTCAAAAAGGGGCGGGAAGCGGGAAAATTGGATTTTTATGCCCGAAATAAGTTGATTTTTTCCGAAAAAATCTATACAATTAACGGGATAAACGATTGAGGAAAAAACAAAAGTGAGAATCAACAAATTTTTGGCGGAGTGCGGCGTGGCTTCCCGCCGCGCGGCGGATAAACTCGTCGAGGACGGCGAAGTGAAGATCAACGGCAGAACGTGCGCGCTCGGGGACGAGGTGGACGAGAATGCGGATACCGTTACGGTGGGCGGAAAGGTCGTTTCCGCCGCGAAAAAGCACGAGTATTACATCATGAACAAGCCCAAGGGCTACGTTTGCACCGTGAAGGACGACAAGGGCAGGAAGACCGTGATGGATCTGCTTCCGCCCAATGTCGGGAGAATTTATCCCGTCGGGCGGCTGGATTACGATTCCGAAGGCCTGCTGCTCTTCACGAACGACGGAGATCTCTCTTTCCGCCTGACCCATCCGAAAAACGAAATCCCGAAAACCTATCTCGTAAAAATCGAGGGGAGCATTTCGGAAGAGGCTTTGCGCCGCATCAGAAACGGCGTTCTCGTGGACGGCAGGCCTACGGGCAAATGCACGGTGAAAGTCGTGGACGAGAACAGGGAAGGCGTGAAGTTACATATCACGGTAACCGAGGGGCGCAACCGCCAGGTGCGGAAGATGTTCGAGGCGGTCGGCAAAGAAGTTAAGTTTTTAAAACGCATCAAAATAGGGGAGCTCACCTTAAAAGGGCTGGACCGCGGCAGCGTTCGGAAACTTTCCGCCGAAGAGATTTTTTACCTGAAAAACCTGTAAAAAGACCCGAAAAAGTCAGTAAAAAACAGCGCTTTGTTTAAGCGCTGTTTTTTTATTTTTAAGTTCTATTTTTTCTTGATGAAATAGCCGGATAGCGCGCAGAGGTTTCTGATCAGGAAGAACAAAAACGCGTCGAACAACACGAGCACCGGCACGACCAGCCTTCCCGCAACTTCCGCAGGGGAAGAAAAATCGGTATTGAAAAGCAGCACCAGCGCGACGACGATGATCAACAGCTGAAACAGAATGATGAGCGCCGTATAGATCGCGCTGAAATTGAAATTCGCCTTTGCCCGCATCGGTTCTTTATAATGAAGCACGATTGCGGTAACCGGCAGAATGGCGGCGATTAAAATCCCGGGGAGAAAATACCAGCCGTTTAAAAACCCGTCGTTTTTATACACCATGGAGAGGATCAGGCATTCCGCTAAAAACACGAGAAAGGTGCACAGCGAGGAAAAGAGGTTGATCCTGTTTACCAGATATTTTCCCGAACCTTTTTCCGTTTTTCCCGTGGAAATGCGGATTTTATAACCTTCCGCGTCCGCTTTTTCCAGAAGATCGGAAAAATCGGTTTTGCCCGTGTTGCGGGCTTTGATGCGAATATCTTTATCGAAAACGCTTTCCTTGCGGATCTGCGGCGGAATCGAAGTTTCCTCGTAAACGGTTTTTTGTTCGAAAATATCTGTCCGTTCCGCTTCGGCGCGTTCTTCCCGCGGCTGCGGTTCCGCAGGTTCGGCGGGGGATTTTTTCAGATTGGTTTCCAGCAGACGGCTTAAAACTTCGCGATAATTCACGTCGTCCTGCGGAGTATTCAAAATCTTTTCGAGCGCGGGATCTTTTGCGCTCTCGGCCTGCCTGCGCTTTTCCTGTTCTTCGGCGGCGCGCTGCCTCTCCAACGCGATTCTCTCGCGTTCTACTGCGGCCTCGCGTTCGCGTTCCAGCGCAATTCTTTCGCGTTCGAGGGCTTCGCGTTCCCGCCGTTCCTGCTCTTCGCGAAGAATACGCTCTCTTTCCAGTCGCTCCGCCTCCAAGCGTTCCCGCTCCGCACGCTCGCGCGCTTCCGCTTCCAGGCGCTCTCTTTCGGCGCGTTCGCGTTCTTCTGCCTCTAAACGTTCCCGCTCGGCGCGCTCACGCTCTTCCGCTTCCTTTGCGGCAAGTTCCGCAGCCTTTTCTTCTTCGGTTTTTTCGGCTTTTTCCGCCGTTTCGATAATCGGAACGCTGCGGGGGCGCCGGATGCGCTCTGTATTTTCCTTTTCCGGGGAAAGAACGAATCCCGGTTCGTGCACCAGATTTTTCGGAACTTCGTCCACGAGCTGATCGATCACGTCGCGGGAATAATCCCATTCGGAAAGGTTTTTATCCGCAAAAGCTTTGCCTGCGGGCGTGATTTCAAAATAACGCCGCCTGCCGCCTTCGGGCGCGTCGTTCAAGAACGAACGAACGTATAATTACTTTTCGAGGCGCTTTAAGGCGCTGTAAAGCGTGGCTTGCTTCACCTCGTACTTGTTTCCGCTCTTTTCTTCGATGAACGCGGCGATTTCCAAAGCGTGCTTGGTTCCGCTGAACAGCGACCGCAAGATGATGGTATCGATGTGGCCGCGAATAAAATCGCTGCTGATGGTCTGTTCCATACCTGACTCCCGAAAAAACGCAATCATTCGCGGAAAAACGCAAAAAGTTTGCCCGTCCGCGAAAAATCCATTCTGTCTCAGCCCGTCTGAACGCGATTTTTTAAAACGCGATTTTTTTTGCAAAGAAAAAGATCAAAACGGGCAAAGGACGCAAAAACTTTTATCAATTCGATTATACAACGAATCGACAAAATAGTCAATCCCAAAACAAAAATTCGTCAAACATTTTTAAGAAAGTTTTTATTTTATAAAAACAGGAAGTTGGAGAACTCTTTTCGCGAAACAAAATAAGACGATGTTTTCAGAAGTTATAAAATTCCGGAAGAATCGCGCGAACCTGTAAACGGGAACGCGTGGATCAACCAAAGCAAATCGAGTCGATAAACTCGCCACGAAATCGAAAAAATGAAAAACGGAAATCCGGAAATACGCGTGAAAAATAAAAAACCGTTAAAACGCGTAAAACGCAAAATTTTTATTTTTTTAGAAAAAACGGCTGTTTTTGCCCCTTTTTCGCTTATTTTACCTATATTATTTCGCAAAAGTATTGTTTTGCGCATAGTTAAGGCTGTATTCCCCATGGGCGGGAAAACGTTGGAGAACGGAAAAAATCTTAAAAAGCTCCTCTTTTTTTACGGATTTTTACGGAAAAAGCATCTTCCGCCCCCGTTTTTTTGCAATAAAAACTAAAAACAACGCAAAAATACGGCTGTTTTTGCCCCTTTTTCGTATTGTTCCCCCGTTTATCGCCCTGTTTTACACAAAACCATGTAAATTGCCGCAAAACGCGCAAATAATCTATAATCTTTCGAATTTCTTTATTTATAATCATAAAATCGTTTGTGTTTTTCTGAATTTTTTATATTTTATTCTATCAGACAGAATTATCTGCCGGTTTTCTTTTTTCAAAAAAGGATTTACTTTTTCGCCGATTTGAGATATACTTTTTTTACGGAGAAATTTTTATGCGAAGTTATTTTGAGGAGCGCACGATCAGCTCGCTGGAAAGAATACGCAAGATCACGGATAATCTCCCCTATTATGTGGAAGAATTTTTTGTGGGCATAGAAAACCGCACGACTCCCCTCACGCGGTTGAACTACGCGTACGATCTCAGGATCTTTTTCGATTTTCTTTCCCGCAAAGTGTTTCGGGGCAAAAAAGACGTGCTCGATATCTCCATCGAAGATTTGGATAAACTCGCCGCGAACGATATCGAATTGTTTTTAAGCTATCTTTCGCATTACACCATCAACGGGAAGGAAGAAAGCTGCACCGAGCGCGGTAAATCGCGCAAACTCGCCACAATCCGCTCCTTTTTCAAGTTTTTCTTCAATAAAGGCGTTTTAACGGCGAACGTCGCAGTAAAGGTCGCTATGCCCAAACTGCACGATAAAGAGATCGTCCGCCTGGAATCGGACGGTAAAATCAACGAGATCGCCGCAATCATCAACACCGCGGATACGGGCAACGGGCTTTCCGCGAAGCAGCAGCAGTTTCATAAAAAAACGCGCATCCGCGACGTGGCCATTCTCACCCTCTTTCTCGGCACGGGCATCCGTATCAGCGAACTCGTGGGATTGAATACCGAAGACATCGACTTCAATTCCAACGCCTTCGTCGTCACGCGCAAGGGCGGAAACAGAACCATCCTCTATTTCGGCGACGAGGTGAAAGCCGCTCTCGAAGAATACCTCGTGGAACGGAACGGCGACGACGCGGTGAAAAACGAGCCCGCGCTCTTTCTCTCGCTGCGCAAAAAGCGTATTTCCACGAGAGAAGTGCAGGACCTCGTGAAAAAATACGCGAAGATCGTTTCCCCTCTCAAAAAAATCACGCCGCACAAACTCCGCAGCACGTTCGGCACCAATCTTTACAAGGAAACGGGCGATATTTACGTCGTGGCGGACGTTTTGGGCCATAAGGACGTGAACACCACCAAAAAGCATTACGCCGCGATTTCGGACGATATCCGCAAGCGCGCCGTGAAATCGGTGAAATTAAGAGATAAATAATGAATAAAGATAAGAACACGCAACCGGAAAAAGTATATATTATCCGCCCGGTTTTCGGCAAGGAAGACGAGGACGATTCGGAGATCGCCGCGCTCGTGGAAAGCGCGGGAGCGAGCGTTTTGAAAATCAAACGGCAGACGATACGGGAAATCAACCCCGCAACCTTTATCGGCGCGGGAAAACTGGAAGAAATCAGAGAAGAACTCGCCGAAACGGACGCAAACCTCATCGTGTTCGACGGGGAACTTTCCCCCTCGCAAACGCTGAATATCCGCGATTTTCTCAGCATAAAAACCATCGACAGAACCACGCTCATCCTCGATATCTTCGCGCTGAGCGCGAAAAGCGCGGAGGGCAAATTGCAGGTGGAGCTCGCGCAGCTGAAATATATCTATCCCCGCTTGCGCGGCAA
>CALVZR010000175.1 GCA_944372565.1 uncultured Clostridia bacterium
AAGGGTGCGGGGCTTTCCCAGCAGGGCGGCGGCATCGGCACGCGCGGCCCGGGAGAAACCCAGCTCGAAACCGACCGACGGCACATCAGAAGGCGCATCGATTTCCTCGAAAACGCGCTTTCGGATATGGAAAAGCGCCGGAGCCTGCAATCGGCGCGGCGCAAGAAAAACAACGTGAAGAGCGTGGCGCTCGTCGGCTATACGAATACGGGCAAAAGCACGCTTTTGAACGCGCTGACGGGCGCGGGCGTGCTCGCGGAAAACAGGCTGTTCGCCACGCTCGACCCCACGCTGCGCCGCCTTCGCGTCAGCTGCGGCGAAATCGTGCTTGCCGATACCGTGGGATTTGTGAAAAATATCCCCCATTCCCTCATCGAAGCCTTCAAATCCACGCTGGAAACCGCAGTCGATGCCGACCTCGTTCTGATCGTGTGCGACGCGCGCGGCGATTGGGAAACGCAGCTGAAAACCACGGAAGAAACCTTGCGGGAGATCGGTGCCGAAAGCCCGAAACTCGTCGTGTTCAATAAGTGCGACGGCCTTTCGGATTTTTCCGCTTACCCGAAAGACGCGGTGTTTATCTCCGCGCTCCGCGGCATAGGATTGGAGTCGCTTATGAAAAAAATCGACGCATTTTTCGCCGATTTTTACGTAAAAATTGAAGAAAACGTGAGTTTTGCCGTTTACGGCGCGCTGATGAAATCGGGCGAATTCCGCCCCTTGATCCGAGCGGAGTTTACGGACGACGGCGTGAAGATCTCCGCGTCCGTCCCCAAAGAGAGTTATTTTAAATTCAAACGCCTGCTCGGGCAAACCGGATAAAAATCCGTCTGCGCTTTCCGCATCGCCCCGCAGGGCTTTGCGGGAAACGCTTTTATTCCGATATGATTTTGTCTATCTTGATGATTTTGTAGTTTTTATCCGATTCGATGCACTTGCCGCAGGAATCGCATATTTTTGTCGGGTCGAGGTCGCACCTGTCGCACTCCCCGCATCCGACGCAGTCCCGTTCATATAAAACGCATTTTTCTCCTTTCATTTCCAAGCGCTCCTTTTTTGCAGATCTCTTTGTTCCGCCTCTTGCGGAACTCTTTTTACAGTATAGCACAAAATATCGTTTTGTCAAATTTAAATTGCAAACAAATGTTTGACAATGCTTTTTTTTTATGGTAAACTGAACGTATGAGAAACATCGACGAGAAAATCAGCAGGGTATTTGAATACGTAAAGAGTTATCTGGAAGAAAATTCCTTTCCCCCGAGCGTGCGGGAAATCTGCGCGGAATGCGGCATCAAATCTACCGCAACGGCGTATTCTTACCTCGAAAAACTGCAATCGCAGGGGCTGATTACCAAAACGCCCGATAAAAAGCGCGCGTTTTCGCTCACGCAGAAAGCGGCGTCTTACGAAAGCATCCCGCTGGTGGGCGTGGTTACGGCGGGCACCCCCATTCTCGCGGTGGAAAATTTTGAAAACTACTATCCTCTGCCCCCCGATTTCAACAACGCGGAAGGCGATTTGTTTATGCTGCGCGTGCACGGGGACAGTATGATCGAGGCGGGGATTTTCGACGGGGATAAAATCATCGTCAAACGGCAGAATACCGCGGAGAACGGGGATATCGTGGTCGCCCTCATCGAGGACAGCAGCACGGTAAAACGCTTTTTCAAGCGCGATTCCAAAATCGTTCTGCACCCCGAAAACCGGGCGCTTTCCGATATTGTTTTAGACGACGTGGTCATCCTCGGCGTCGTGCAGGGACTTTACAGAAAATTCTGAAAATTATGTTTTTATCTGATGAAAACCCCTCCCGCGTTTGAACGCGGGAGGGGTTTTTTTATCCGTGAAACGGCTTAGTTTTTAATTTCTTCATTCCCCTTTTTCTTTTTGTTTTTCCAGACAGGAAAGATACACCGCCGTGCAGACGTAATTTTGCAGATCTTTCTCGTCCAGCCCGCGGAAGGCGCACAGTTCGTCCCACAAATCGGGCGAACCTTCCACGAGGAAAAAGCCCGTTTCCAGATCGAGCCCCACGAAGATCCTTTCGCACCCGCTCTTTTCGTAAAGCGGTGCGCCCGCCCCTTCGCGCAGGAGAAAAAAGGCTTTCGGGCGGGGAAGCGCGCCGCCGAGTTTTTCCCTTTCAAATTCGTTTTCGAGCACGTTGCTCGAAACGGCGTTCAGAAATTTTTCTTCTTTCGTTTCCGCGAGCGGATATTTTGCGCGCAGGTAGCGCTCGATCTCTTCCCCCGTTTTGCGGCAGGGAACGAGGCGGTCTTTCTTTTCCATCCAGATTTTTTTCATCGCCGCAAGTTCGGCTTTTGATACGGGTTTCGCAATCATAAGGTGAGGTTTTTCAACGCGATTTTCACGTGTTCGTAAGTCAGCCCGCCCTGCATATAGGCGATATACGGCTCTTTGACGGGGGCATCGGCGGAGAGTTCTATGGAAGAACCCTGCACGAAACATCCTGCCGCCATGATAACCTGCTCTTCATATCCCGGCATATCCCAGGGCAGCACTTCCACGAAAGAATCCACGGGCGAGTTGCGCTGTACGGTATTGATGAAGTTCACAAGCTGTTTTTCGGTATCGAACCGCACGGCGCGGATGATGTCCCCCGCCTCCTCGTTTAAGTCGGGAGAAGTGGCATAGCCGAGTTCTTTGAGCGCCGCGCCAACCAGCCAGGAACCTTTGAGCGCCTCCTTCACGACGTGCGGCGCGAGGAACAGCCCTTGGTAAAAATACTGATAGGTGAACGCGTAGGAACCCACTTCACCGCCGATGGAGGGCGCGGTCATCCGCCCCTGCACGAGGCGGATATATTTTTCATCGCCCGCGAGATAGCCGCCCGTGGGCGCCAGCCCGCCCCCGATGTTTTTGATCATCGACCCCGCGAGCAGATTCACGCCGACTTCGGTCGGCTCCTTCACGTCCACAAATTCCCCGTAGCAGTTATCCAGGAAGATACACCCCGTAAAACCGCAATCCCGCACGAGTTTCACCGCATTTTTGATATCCTCCACGGTGAGGGCGGGGCGCCATTCGTAGCCGCGGCTCCTCTGCAAAAACACCATTTTGGGCGCGTTCTCTTTCAGATATGCCCGCACGGCGTTTTCGTCTATCCTGCCGTTCTGCAGCGGAATCGAATCGAAGGAAATGCCGAAATCAAAAAGCGAGCCGTCCTCTTTGCCGCGGATCACGTCCGAAAGCGTGTCGTACGGCTCCCCCGTGATCGAAACGAAGGTATCGCCCGGGCGGAGGATACCGTAAAGTCCGAGGGCGATGGCGTGCGTGCCGCTCGCGATATTCGGGGAAACGACGGCGGCCTCCGCGCCGAAAATATCCGCCACCACGGCGTTGAGCGTGTCCCTTCCCTCGTCGCCGTAGCCGTACCCCGTGGTCGGGTTGAAGTGGCGGAGCGCGAGTTTATGTTTCTGAAAGGCTTTGAGCACCTTTTCGGTGTTGAAAAGCGAAATTCTTTCCAGCCGTTCGAATTTCGGCCGCAGTTTTTCTTCGCATTCGCGAATGAGTTTTTCTTCCGTCATAAAAGCGATAACACCTCTTTTACCTGTGTATTGAGTTCCGCCGGAGCCAGTCCGACGAGGTTTTCTATCCGTTTGAAAAACGTGATCTGCCGCTTGGCGTAGCGCCTGGAATTGCGCTTGACGAGCTCTATCGTCTGCGACAAGTCGGTTTTTTGAGAAAGATAGTCAAAAACTTCCTTATAGCCGATGCCCTGCATCGCCTGGCAATCTTCGCTCACCCCGCGCGCGAGCAGGGCGCGCACCTCTTCCACGAGCCCGCCCGCAAACATCGCGTCCGCGCGGGCGTTAATCCTTTCATACAGCGTTTTTCTGTCGTAATCCACGCACACCGCCGTGTAATCGTATTTCGCCCTGCGCTCCTCCGCGTATCCCGATTTCGCCCTGCCGCCGCACTCTATGATTTCCAGAGCGCGCACGACGCGCTTGACGTCGTTCGGGTGAAGTCTGGCGGCGGAAAGCGGATCTTTTTCTTTTAAAATCTCGAAAAGCGCCTCTTTGCCGCGCTCCTGCACAATCGCTTCGTATCTCTTTCTCAAATCGTCGTTTTTGCCAGTATTTCCATAGGAAAAATCATAGAGAATCGATTCGACGTAAAAGCCCGTTCCGCCGCAGATCACGGGAATTTTTCCCCGCATTAAGAGATCTTGCACAAGAGGCTCCGCCATCGCCTTGTAATCCGCCACGGAAAACGCTTCGCCGCTTTCGCAAACGTCTATCATATGATGTTTCACGCCGCACCTCTCCTCTTTCGTGGGCTTTGCCGTGCCGATGTCGAATCCCCTGTAAACGCACATGGAATCGGCGGAGATCACTTCCGAGCCGAGCTCTTTTGCCGCCCTTGCGGCGAGCGCGGTCTTTCCCGAAGCGGTTGGTCCGCAAACGATGAGAATTTTGTTCATACGATCCTTTTGAACCACTTGTCGATTTCCGTCCGCGAGATGCGCACGGCGACCGGCCTGCCGTGCGGGCATTTCAGCCCTAAATTGCCTTTCAGCATAGAAAGGAGAGCGGCGATGTCCTTTTCATCGAGCGGATCGCCCGATTTGATGGCCGAGCGGCAGGCTTTCGTGGCGATTTTTTCGCGTATGACGGAAGGCACGGTTTCCTTTTTGAAAAAGTTCATATCCGAAAGGCAGTCGTCCATAAACGCCTTCACGTCCATATCCGCGATTTCGACGGGCAGCGACGAAATTTTATAGGTATTGTAGCCGAATTCTTCCAAATCGATGCCGAGATCGGCAAAATACTGCGTTTTTTCCTTCAAAAACGCGTCTTCCGTGTGATTCACGCCGAATACGTAAGGCACGAGGAGGGTCTGCACCGCCACGTTGCCTTCCAGCGCCTTTTCGTAAAAGCGGTCGAAGAGCACGCGCTCGTGCGCGGCGTGCTGGTCGATAAAGAAAATATCCTTCCCGTTTTCAAAAATCAGGTAGGTATTGAGCGCCTGCCCGATCAGGCGGAATTCGTTTTCGATCGGCAGTTCCTGCTGCGCGGGCTTTGCCGTCGCGGGAACGGGTTCGGCGGGCTCCGCCTTTTTCTCCTCTGCCGCGGGAACGGCGGGTTTTTCGTAAAGTTCTTCCAAAAACTTCTTGTTTTCCTCGAAAATATCCCGCGCCTTCGCGCTCGGCTCCGCCGCGCGCAATACGTCTTTGAGATCGGGCGCATACGTATGATCGTGCAGCTCGTAGGGATTGTATCCGCTTTGGCGGGGCGCGGCGCTCCGCGCATTTACGGCAGCATTCGCTACGGGTGCGCTCTTTTTCTCCTCTTCTGCGGGTTTTTCGGGCGTTTCTTCGGTTTTCTGCGCAGCCGGAAAGACCTCGCCGCCCTCGCTTCTCACGATGTTCACCGCCTCGCTGCTGCCGTCGAGCACCTTGGAAACGATGGAATACACGCTGCCGTAGATCACCTGATTGTTGGAAAAGCGCACGTCCGATTTATTCGGATGCACGTTCACGTCCACGATCTCCGCGGGAACGGTGAGATTGAGCACGTAAAACGGATACTGCCGTTTCATCAGATACGCGCCGTAAGCGTTCGCAATGGCGGAACTCAATGTGGAATTGATCACGTAGCGGCCGTTGATGAACATCGACTGATACGTGCGGTTGGGCTTGGAAAAGAAGTGTTTGCCGATATATCCGCTCAGCCTGATCCCGTTGCGCTCGGCGTCGATATAAAAGCAGTTTTCCACCGTGCTCCTGCCGTAAACGGCGAGCATGGCGCTTTCCAGCCCGTCGCCGTAAGACTGGTAAACGGGTTTGCCGTTCGACGTGTAACGGAAGGAAACTTCGGGGTTTCCCAGAATGAAGCGGGAAACGATGTTGGAAATATCCGCCTCCTCGCCCTTGGCGGTTTTCAGGAATTTCCGCCGCGCGGGCGTGTTGAAAAAGAGATTGTTCACCGAAATCTCCGTGCCGTCGCTCATTCCGCAGTCCGTAACTTCCCCCATCGCGCCGCCTTCGCAGACGATCTCCGCGCCGAATTCCTGCGATTTCGGTTTGGAGGCGATCTTCATTCGGGAAACGGACGCGATGCTCGCGAGCGCCTCCCCGCGGAATCCGAGGGTGGAGATGAGATCGAGGTCCTCCGCGCGCGCGATCTTGCTCGTCGCGTGCGGCAAAAGCGCCTTTTTCAGTTCTTCCTTTTCGATGCCGCCGCCGTCGTCGGTTACTTTCACGGAGGCGATGCCGCCTTCCGAAATTTCGATGAAAATGTTTTTCGCGCCCGCGTCGATGGAGTTTTCCGCAAGCTCTTTCACCACGGAGTAAGGCCGCTCCACAACCTCGCCCGCGGCGATGCGGTTATATACCGAACTGTCTAAAACGTTGATTTTCGCCATTTTATTTCACCTTTTCTTTGAGATCCTGCAAAATATTGAAGGCTTGCAGGGGCGTGAGGTTATCGAAATCGAGCTCCCCGATGATGCGCTCCGCCTCGCTTTTCGCCGGCGGCGCGTCCTCCCCGCGCTCCTCTTCGAAGGAGTGCAGCACGAGTTCGTTTTTCTCCAGTTTTTTCAAAACGGCTTTGGCCTGCGCCGTTACCTCCGCGGGAACGCCCGCGAGCGCGGCGACCTCTATGCCGAAACTCTTGTTGGCGCCGCCGCGCATGATCTTGCGCATAAACACGATGGTGTTGTTGAGTTCGCGCACGGTTACTTTGTAATTCTTCACCCCTTCGAGCGCGCCTTCGAGTTCGGTCAGTTCGTGATAATGCGTGGCGAAAAGCGTTTTCGCCCTGATCTTGCGCGTGAGATAATCCACAACCGCCCACGCGATGCTCAGCCCGTCGAACGTGCTCGTGCCCCGCCCGATCTCGTCGAGAATGAGCAGGCTGTTGGGCGTGGCGTTGCGTAAAATGGCGGCGACTTCGTTCATCTCCACCATAAACGTGCTCTGATCGGAAATGAGGCTGTCGCTCGCGCCGATCCTCGTGAAAATTTTATCCGTGACGGGGATCATCGCCGATTTTGCGGGCACGAAACTGCCGATGTGCGCCATAAGCACGATGAGCGCCACCTGGCGCATATACGTGCTCTTGCCCGCCATGTTCGGGCCGGTAATGATGAGCGTTCTGTTTTCGCCCGCGTCCATATAACAGTCGTTGGGCACGAACTGCTCTTCCGAAACGCACTCCACCACGG
The DNA here is from genome assembly GCA_944372565.1 of uncultured Clostridia bacterium. Taxonomy (GTDB): domain Bacteria; phylum Bacillota; class Clostridia; order Christensenellales; family Borkfalkiaceae; genus UMGS775. The sequence goes on from CALVZR010000175.1 coordinate 7,189, forward strand.
GGTGTCGCCCCGCAACGATATCGAGCGGTTTTCCCGCTTCGACGATCTCCGGACGGACGTAATTGTTCTTTTTCGCCGTCTGCGCGAGCGATACGAGCGCGTCGAGCGAGGCGAGCGTTTCCGCCGCGGTTTTGAGTTCTTCGATATGCCCCGCGAGCGCGTCTTTCAGTTCGGAGAAAAGCCGCTGTTCGGTTTTGAGCGAGCGCTCCGCCGCGGTGAGCAGTTTTTCTTCCAGTTCTTTGAGTTCCTCCGTGATGTAGCGTTCGCAGTTGGCGAGCGTCTGTTTGCGCTGATATTCGTACGGTACGAGTTCCTTGAAGGAATTGGTGACTTCGATATAATAGCCGAATACGCGGTTATAGTGGATGCGCAGCGTTTTGATGCCCGTTTTCTGCCGCTCGCGCGCCTCCATCTCGCGGATCATCGCGCGCCCGTTTCCCGCGAGGGAACGAAGTTCGTCGAGTTCCTTATCGTATCCGTCGCGGATATAGCCGCCGTCTTTGAGGTTGGCGGGCAGATCCTCCGCGATCGCCGAATACAGCAGTTTCGTAAGCGCCGAAAAATCTCCCAGCGAACGGTTCAGATCGTCGAGCGCGGCGCATTGGATGCCCGATAAGATGAATTTCACGTTGGGAACCACGCTTAAAGAGTCCGCAAGCAGGCGGCAGTCCTTGGGCTGCAGATTGCCGTTCGAGATCTTTCCCGTGATCCTGCCCACGTCCCGCACGCCCGAAAACATCTCCGCGATGCCCTCGCGCGCCATGTTGTTGTTCACGAACGCCTGCACGCCGTCCAGCCTGTACTCGATGGCTTTCACGCTTTGCAGCGGGGATAAAAGCCAGCTTTGCAGCATCCGCGCGCCCATACTGGTTTTGGTTTTATCGAGCACCCACAGAAGAGAACCGTATTTTTTTCCGTCCCGCAGTGTTTTCGTGAGTTCGAGGTTTCGCATGGCGGTCGTATCGAGTTCCATGAATTCCCCGCTCTTTTCCAGGCGGATCTGCGTGATGTTGCCGAGGGAATGTTTCTGCGTTTCCCGTAAATACGCGACGAGCGCCCCCGCGGCGCTCACCGCGGCGCGCTCCCCTTCCAGATGGAAGGCGGCGAGGTTTTTCACGCCGAATTGTTTTTTGAGCGTTTCTTTGGCGTTTTCGTATTCAAACTCCCCTTCCGAATAGGCGGAGAAGGCGGGGAGAATGCGGCGGGAAACGGCGGCGGACTGCCCGAATTTTTTCGCCGCCTCGCCGTTGCAGATGATCTCCGCGGGAGAAAGCCGCATAAGCTCGTCCGTCAGTTTGCCCTCCTCCGCGACATTTTTCACGAAAAACTCCCCCGTGGTGATGTCCGCCCAGCTTGCCGACGCGCCGTCTTTTCCCGCATACACGCAAACGAGGAAATTGTTGCTCTTCTCGTCGATCAGCGTTTCTTCCGTGAGCGTGCCTGCGGTGATGATCTTGATCACGTCCCTTTCCACGAGGGTTCTGCCGTCCGGTTCGGTGAGCTGTTCACAGATCGCCACCTTAAAGCCCTGTTCCACGAGTCTGGAAATATAAAGATCGGCCGCATGATAGGGCACGCCGCACATGGGCGCTCGTTCTTCCAGCCCGCAGTCCCTGCCCGTGAGCGTAAGATCGAGGGCGGCGGAAACCCTGACCGCGTCGTCGAAAAACATCTCGTAAAAATCGCCGAGGCGGTAAAAGAGCACGCAGTCTTTATACTTTTCCTTGACCTGCAGATAATGTTTCATCATCGGTGAAAGCGCCATTTTGTCAGTTCCCCTTTCGCATTTTGCTTCCCGTCAGCGAAATCCCGTTCGCCGCGTGTATTTTCACATCGCAGAAATTGCCGATGTCCGTTTCTTCGCCGCCGTCGAAACAGATGGTTTTTCCGTATTCGTCCCGCCCGAAGAAGAGCGATTTTTCCCGATCGTACCCCTCGCAGAGCACTTCCGCCGTTTTCCCCGCGTAGCTTTCGGAAATTTCCCTGTTCACGGCGTTCTGCAATTCGATGAGCCTGATGATGCGCTGTTTGGAAACCTCTTCGGGCACCTGCCCTTCCATCGCGGCGGCCGCCGTTCCCCTGCGCGGAGAATACACGAACGTGAACGCCCCGTGAAAGCGCGCGCGCTTCACGAGTTCGAGCGTCGCCTCGAAATCTTCCTCCGTTTCCGTGGGAAATCCCACCATCACGTCGGACGTGACGGCGCAGTCCGGCACGATTTTTTTCAGCATATCGAGCTTTTCGAGATACTGCCCGCCCGTATAGCGGCGGTTCATCAATTTTAAAATCCTGTCCGAACCGGACTGCACGGGAAGGTGCACCGCGTGGCAGATCTTTTCGCTTTCCGCGATCGCGCGGGCAACGTCTTCGGAAAGGTCCTTCGGATGATTGGTCATAAACCGCAGGCGGAAACGCCCCTCTATCGCGTCGATCTTCCTCAGAAGATCGGCAAAGGAAACGCCGCCTTCCCCGCGGTAGGAATTCACGTTCTGCCCGAGCAGGGTGATCTCCTTATACCCTTCGGCAACGAGGTTTTCGCATTCGCGCACGACGTCCTCCGCCCGGCGGCTCCGTTCGCGCCCGCGCACATAAGGCACGATGCAGTAAGAGCAGAAGTTATCGCATCCGTACATGATGTTCACCCATGCGTTGGGATAACTCGAACGCAGTTTGGGCGTGCCTTCCGAAATCGCGCCCTCCTTTTCCTCCACCGCGAGCACGCTCTTTTTTTCGTTCAGCCGCTTTAAAAACAGTTCGCCGAACTGTTCCAGATTGTGCGTGCCGAACACGATATCGATAAAGGGAAAGGTCTTTTTCAGCCGTTCCGCCCCGCCCTTTTGCTGGGTCATACAGCCGCCCACGGCGATGATGAGATCCTTTTTCTCTTTTTTGAGTTTTTTGAGCGCGCCGATGTTCCCTCGCGCCCTTTCCTCCGCGTTTTCGCGGATACAGCAGGTATTGAAGATGATCGCGTCCGCCTGCCGTTCGTCCTCAATCGGTTCATAGCCCAGCCCCCGCATAATGCCGGCGAGTTTTTCCGATTCGTGCACGTTCATCTGACAGCCGTACGTAACGATGTGAAATGTTTTTCTTTCCATAATTTCTTCGCTTTGTTTTTTCCTATTTATCATACACGAAAAGGGCGGATTTGTCAATTTATAAAAGGTATAATAAGAGCAAAAACATCTATACTAAGGGTATGAAAAAGCTACTGAAATTCTTTTTGATTTTCACCTCGGCGCTGGGCGTGCTGCTCCTCTCTATCGTGATCTGCGCCGTGTGCGTGACGGCGGGATATTCGCTCGACGCCGCGAAACTCATCGATACGGAATACACGGCGGAATTTTACGATAAAAACGGGCGGGAAATTTCGGCGTTTTCGGGCGAAAACCTCGTTTCCGAAAAGGAAGATATCCCCTCTTACGTGAAAAACGCCTTCGTTGCGGTGGAAGACAAGCGCTTTTATTCCCATAAAGGGGTCGACTTAAAGGCGCTCGCGCGGGCGGCTTTCAACAATATCAAGTCCTTTTCTTTCAAGGAGGGCGCGTCCACCATCAGCCAGCAGCTTATCAAAAACACCCACCTGACGAACGAAAAGACCATCCGCAGAAAGCTGATCGAATTCAAACTCACCCGCCAGCTGGAAAAGATGTTCACCAAAGAGGAAATTCTCGAAATGTATCTCAACACCATCTATTTCGGGAAAAACTCCTACGGCATCACCGCCGCGGCGAAGAATTATTTCAATAAAAACGTGGGCGAGCTCACCCTCGGCGAGGCGGCGGCGCTCGCGGGCGTGGTGAAAGCGCCCTCCGCCTATTCTCCCGCGAACGACATCGGAAAATGCAAAGAAAGGCGGAATCTCGTTTTGAAACTCATGAAAGAGCAGAATATGATCTCCGAAAGCGAGCGCGCAAAGGCGGCGGCGGAAGAGATCGTGCTGGCGCAAGGGGAAAAAAGCGCGGGGTTTTTCTATCTCCAACGCGCGAAAGCCAAACTGAAAAATATTCTCTAAATCAACCCGTACAACATGAAAAAATGCAAAATTTACACCT
>CALVZR010000176.1 GCA_944372565.1 uncultured Clostridia bacterium
CCCATGGGGTTGGCGATTTCCTCGATGGCTTTCACCCTGCCGCATACGCCGGAAAATACGTTCGCGCTGATGGCGCCGCTCGCCTCCGCGACGAGCTGGCCCTTCACGACGGAATCTCCCGGCTGCACGACGGGGATGGCGGGCGCGCCGATGTGCTGCGAAACGCATATCTTCACGACGGCGGGCGCCGACATGGTTTCGATGGGCTTTTCGCGGCATAATTCCTTGCGGTCCTTCACGTGGATGCCGTAAGAATAGTTTTTGCCTTTGACGATCAAAGCGATTGTCCTCCTGAAGTTATTGTTATTGAAAGCGGATAGCTCCGCGTTTTATCCGTAGAACCGATCGGGCAGGGCCTTTGCCGCGAGATACACGGCAAATCCCACCGCCGCCCCGGAAACCGCGCCGATGAGGGCGAGATAGGGCAGATATACGAGCGCTTCGGGCGTGTTTGTGACCAGGCAGAACACGAGGTTTTGCACGAGGTTGTGAAGAACCGCCGAAACCACCCCGATCGCGGGAACAGATACGCGCGGGAAATACAGCTTAAAAAGCGCGTATTCCGCGGCGAAGGAAACGAAAGTCGCGGGGAGGGAATACAGCAGCGAGGAGATATTCCCGCCGAATACCGCGCCGAGCAGGCATTTCGCCGCCGCCACCCCCGCGGCGGCTCCGCCGCCGTATAAGATGAGCGCCAAAAATACGAAAAAATTCGCCAGCCCGATCTTCGCCCCCGGAAGAAAGAGCGGGGGGAGCAGGCTTTCTATTAAAAAGGCGATGAGCGCGAACGCGGCAAGCAGCGCCGTGCCCGCGATTTTTTTTGCATTCAGACCTTTCATGTCCGCACCTCAGCCCACGACGGGGCGGTCCGAAGAAGCGCCCGCCGCGGAGATCACCAGGCGGTGGGGCGCGCAGACGATGGTGCCGCCCGCCGCCGTGATCGCGGGGGAGTGCACGCAGTCCTTGCGGGAAGAGCAGTTCGCGTCCGTAACGCAAACGGTGCGCTCTTTTATGTCGATTTCGATCACGTTGTACCCCTCGCCCGAACGCACGGTAACGACGAGCGTTTGTTCTCCCGAAACCGAAACGTCCCCGGAATACGCCGTATAAGCGCCGTCCGAAAAATCGCAGGCAAAGAGCGTTTCCCCGCCGCGGGAGATTTCGATTTTCAAAGGCGTTTCCCCGCCGCACGTGGGAAAACATAAAAAAAGGGAGAAGATCAAGAGCAGAACGGATAAATAGACGATCAGGTCAAACTTTTTGAATGGTTTTGAAGTTTTGATTACATCCGTTCCTGTCTTCCCCATAAACTGCCGTCGGGCGACCCTTTTTTTAACGATATACTATCATTATATATGATAAAAAAATCGATGTCAAGGCAAAACGCGATTTTGGGGGAAGAAAACCCAAAAAGAAAAATTTTAAAATTTGTCAAAAAAGTTATATAATTCGCTTGACAAATTATTAAAACGTGCTACAATATAGGCAAATCATAAAAAAAGGAGGAAAAGCGTTGGCAAAAATCGTGTATTCGCTCGCCCTGGACGAGGACGTGATCGAACTGGTGGACAGGGAAGCGCGCAAAGCGGGCATGAGCCGCTCGAATTTCGTGAACCGCGCCCTCGCGGAGGCGGTGGGCTACGAAACGGCGGATAAGCGCATCGCGGACGTGTTTTCTTATGTGGAGTCCCTGCTCGTGGGGCACGGCAACCTGCATTTCTTCGGGGCTTCGCCCAATATGGCTACGGTTACGGGAACGCTTTCCTGCAGATACCGCCCGAAAATGAAATATTCGGTGGAAATTTATCCGAACGGGTCGGATTATCTCGGGGAAGTGAAGGTTTCTTCCCGCACGGGCAGCGGCTATGTGAAAAACGCGATAGAGGCCTTTTACCGCCTCTGGACGCGGTTGGAAAGGGCGTATGTTTCGGAGGAGATCCCCGCCGAGATCTCGGACGGCAGATACCGCCGCGTGCTGCTGCGCCCCGCCGCGGAGCTGGGCAGCGCGAAGATCGCCAAGGCGATCGCCGATTATATCGACGCCTTCGACAATCTGCTCAACGAATATTTTTCCGATCTGGAGAACGGGACGGCGGACCCCAAGCAGATCGAATACGATTTCAGGCGGGCGTTTTACGGAAAACCCGCCATCTGAATAAAAATCATTTTACGGGAGGGACGATGTTATGACGAACAATCAATTTACGCAGAAAGCATTGGAAGCGCTCGGCGCGGCGCAAAGCCTCGCCGCGGAAAACGGGAACCCCGAACTCACGCAGGAGCACCTGCTCGTCGGGCTGACGGAAGAGGACGGGCTGATCAGCAATCTTTTGCAGAAAATCGGCGTGAACGCGTCCGCACTCAGGGGGGCGGCAAAGGCGGCGGTGGAGAAAATGCCCTGCGCGAGCGGCGGCAGCGTGTATGCCTCCGCCGATTTGAACCGCGCCCTCGCGGCGGCGGAAAAAAAGGCGAAGGAGATGAAGGACGAATTCATTTCCGTGGAACATCTCTTCATCGGGATGCTGGAAAACCCGTCCGAAACGGTGGAATCGCTGTTCAGACAATATCAGGTAAAAAAGGACGCCTTCATGAAGGCGCTCATGGAAGTGCGCGGCAACGTGCGCATCACGAACGACAACCCCGAAGATACCTACGACGTGCTCAATAAATACGGCACCGACCTGGTGGAGCGGGCGCGCGCCCACAAACTCGACCCCGTGATCGGCAGGGACGCGGAGATCAGAAACGTCATCCGCATCCTTTCGAGAAAGACCAAAAACAACCCCGTGCTCATCGGCGAGGCGGGCGTGGGCAAAACGGCCATCGCGGAAGGGCTCGCCATCCGCATTATGAAGGGGGACGTGCCGCAGTCGCTCAAAGACCGCAAACTCTTTTCCCTCGATCTCGGCGCGCTCATCGCGGGCGCGAAGTACAGGGGGGAATTTGAAGAACGGCTGAAAGCCGTGCTCGGCGAAGTGAAGAAGAGCGAGGGAAAAATCATCCTCTTTATCGACGAACTGCACACCATCGTGGGCGCGGGCAAATCGGACGGCGCGATGGACGC
>CALVZR010000177.1 GCA_944372565.1 uncultured Clostridia bacterium
TGCCGCTTTCTGGTTCGATTATAAGCGGCGAGCATTGAAAAAAACTTTAATTTTTTTCACGGGAAAAATTTTTTTCTCTTCAAATCCCGCGATTCACGAAAAGCCGCCCCGTTTTTTCGGCAGCGGCTTTTATCCGCCCGTCGGAAAAGGCGGATAAAAGCCGCGTTTTTCCTTCAAGCTATCTCAAAGCGAGGGCGTTTTTCCCCTTCCGCATAAAAAGAGGCGCGCATCGCTGACAAAAGCATTGTCTGCAATCCGCGCCCGATTATGCAAAAATTTTATTTTATTCTTCTTCCTCTTCTTCGGGCAGATCGACGTTGTGATACACGTCCTGCACGTCGTCGAGATCTTCCAGCGCGTCCACGAGCTTTTGGAACTTCGCCGCCGCCTCGCCCTCGAACGTGACGGTGCTCTGCGGAATCATTTCGAGCGAAGCCTCGAAGAAGGAAAGCCCTTTTTCTTCGAGGAATTTGCGCACCTCGGAAAAGTTCTGCACGGAAGTATATACGGTGAAAGCGTCGTCCTCGGTTTTCACGTCGTCCGCGCCCGCCTCGATGGCGTATTCCATCAGCGCGTCCTCGTCCAGCCCGACCTTCCTTTCCACCACGATCACGCCCTTTTGGTCGAACAGATAGGAAACGCACCCCGTGTTGCCCAGCGAACCGCCGTGTTTGCGCATGACGGTGCGCACGTAATCGACCGTGCGGTTTTTATTGTCGGTGAGCGCGGTGATGATGAGCGCGCTGCCGTTAGGGCCGTAGCCCTCGTAGGTGAGCTCCTCGTAGTTCGCCCCCGAAAGTTCGCCCGCCGCCTTGGCGATGCACTTTTTGATGTTGTCGTTCGGCATGTTCACCGCGCGCGCCTTGGCGATGGCGTCCGCCAACTTGCTGTTGGTGGCGGGATCCGATCCCGCTTTCGCCGCAACGGCGAGTTCTCTGCCGACTTTCGTGAATATCTTGCCTCTTTGCGCGTCGATCTTCGCCTTTTTGTTGGCGATGTTCGCCGCATGAGAATGTCCGGACATAATAAGATCCTCCTCGTTTATTTTTTGAGCGCGTACATCAGTATCCCCGCCGCGACCGCCACGTTCAGACTCTCGCTGCCCGCCTCCATCGGCACGGAAACGATCTTTTCCGCCGCGGCGCGCACTTCGGGCGAAAGCCCGTTCGCCTCCCCGCCGAGCGCGATGCACACGTCCTTCTTTTCGGTGTGAAAAACATTCTCCCCGCCCATGTCCGCCGCATACACGGGAACGCCGAGATAGCGGGAAAAATCCTCCCCCACGGAGCACAGCGTTACGCCGAAAACGCCGCTCATGCTCGCGCGCACGGTTTTGGGATTGAAGGGGTCCGCGCAGCCTTTCAGATAAATCCGCTTATATCCCGCCGCGGCGGCGGTGCGGATGATCGTGCCGAGATTGCCGGGATCGCGCACGCCGTCCAGAAGCAGACAGCGCCCCTCGCTCCTTACGGGCGAAAGATCGGGCTTTTTGACCACGGCGAGCACCCCTTCGGGGTTTTTCTCCTCGCTCGCGGACGCGTAAACTTCCTCGCTCACGGCGATCTTCTCCCCCGCAAAGGGGATGCGGGCGAGCGCGCCCTCCGTGCCGAACAGGCAGAAAATCTCCCGCCCGTTTTCCGCGGCCTCCCGCACGGGCTTCACGCCTTCGAGCAGGAAAGCGCCCGCCTCGTCGCGGTACTTTTTGAGATAGAGTTTTTTAACGCGCTTCACCTTCTCGTTGGAAACCGACGTGATCATCTTCCGCACCCTAAAAAGAGCTTACGACGGGTAAGCTCTTTTCGATTTACTGATTCAGATTGGCTTTCGCCCTGTCGCACACGGCGGTGAACGCCGCGGCGTCGTTTACGGCGAGTTCCGCCAGCATTTTCCTGTTGAGTTCCACGCCCGCGTTTTTCAGGCCGAACATCAGCTTGGAATAGGAAAGCCCGTTGAGGCGGGCGGCGGCGTTGATCCTGGCGATCCACAGCCTGCGGAAATCCCGTTTCTTCTGCTTTCTGCCGATATACGCGTACATCTGCGATTTCATGACCGCCTGACGCGCCACTCTGTATCTCTTCGACCTGCCGCCGAAATATCCCTTTGCGAGTTTTAATATCTTTCTGCGTTTTTTAACGGCGTTTACGCCTCTCTTGATACGCATGGTTTTCTCCTCCTAACGCTTATTTGTTGTAAATCAGGGTTTTGATGGTTCTCTCCTGCGTCTTATCGACGTAATCGCCCTGTCTCAGCCCGTTCTTTCTCTTCCTGTCCTTCTTGGTGAGAATGTGATTCTTACCCGAATGCTGCCTCTTCACTTTGCCGCTCGCGGTCACTCTGAAACGCTTCTTCGCGGCGCTTTTGGTCTTCATTTTCGGCATAATTCAGCCCTCCCGTGTTTTTTCTTATCCTTATGCGGCGCGCGCATACGCGGCGCGCCGGCGATAACCTTGTTTTTTAAGCCTTGTTGGGCACGAGCATCATCCAGATGTTGCGCCCCTCGGTGAGCGGGCGCTTTTCCATCGTGCCGTAATCTTTCACCAGCTCGAAAAAGCGGTTCATCACTTCCACGCCCAGATTGGCGTGCGCGTTCTGCCGCCCCCTCATGCGGATGGAAACTTTCACCTTGTTCCCGCTCGAAAGGAATTTCTGCGCCTGCTTGGCTTTCACGTTGAGATCCCCCACGTCGATGGTCATGGAAAGCCACACTTCCTTGATTTCCACAACCTTCTGGTTGCGCCTGGCTTCCTTTTCCTTCTTCGCGAGCTCGAACATATACTTGCCGTAGTTCATGATCTTGCAGACGGGCGGATTGGCGTTCGGTGAGATCTTCACCAAATCCAGTTCCTTTTCCTCCGCGAGCGCGAGCGCCTCCGCCGAACTCACGATGCCCAGCTGACCGCCGTTTTCGTCGATCAGGCGCACTTCCCGGTCGCGGATGCTTTCGTTGATCTGATGTTGTTCTTTGTTTGTCTTATACCCCACGTTTTTTAGGTCTCCCCGAATTTGATCGGCAATAAAAAAGATCGCTCTTTTCAAGCGACCCCGAACAGCGCAAAAAGACGCGCGCGGCAAAAAAAGCCGTATGTCTTTTTGTCAATATCGAGCCGGAACGGAACTTTTCCGCGCGGCGAGAAGGGTCACTTCTTCTTCAAGCTCAATCATCTTACCATAAAAAAACGGCGTTGTCAACGATTTTCGGCAAAAAAACGCCCGTTTTTGCGAATTTTCCGCCCCGCCCCCGAAAGGGCAGGCGCCGCCCCGCGGCTTGCGGGGCGGCGCCTTTTTATAAAAAAACTGTTGAAATCAGAACAATCCGCTGATCTTCCCGTTTTCGTCCACGTCTATCTTTTCCGCCGCGGGCGCTTTGGGAAGGCCGGGCATAGTCATGATGTTCCCCGTGAGCGCCACGACGAACCCCGCCCCCGCCGAAACCTTGGCGCTGCGCACCGTAACGGTGAAATGTTCGGGCGCGCCGAGTTTGGCCGCGTCGTCCGAAAAACTGTACTGCGTTTTGGCGATGCACACGGGAAGGGAACCGAACCCGAGTTCTTCCAGCCGTCTGATCTGCTTTTCCGCCTCCGCGGTGAAAACGGCGCCGTCGCCGCGGTACACCTTTTTCACCACGGCGTCTATCTTCTCTTTAAGGGAAAGCCCGCTCTCGTAGGCAAAGGCGAAGCGCGGCGTTTCCTCCTCGCACAG
>CALVZR010000178.1 GCA_944372565.1 uncultured Clostridia bacterium
ATTTGTGGGGGCGATGCTCTTTCAGTCCGTCTATAATTGGATCGAAACGGGCGTTTGGGAGTTCGGTTCTGTCACGGCGATGGGTGGCTTTATCTCGGGCGCGGCGGTGTTTATCGCGGCGTATTTCGCGGTGGGGCATTTCTATTTCAAAAAAGGAAAACTCAAAAACGCGCACGTGGGGGAATTCAACACGATTTTACAGGTTGCGCCTATGTGTATCACCATCGCGCACGCGTTCGGCAGGATCGGCTGCCTGATGGCGGGGTGCTGCCACGGCGCGCAGGTGGACGGCCCCGGCATGGGCGGCATCTATATGGACCCGCCCGACGGCGCGCCCGGTTACTATGTGCCCACGCAGCTTTATGAATCGATATTCCTGTTCATTCTTTTCGGCGTGCTCACGCTGATCTATTTCAAGAAATTCAACATCACGCCGAGCGTGTATCTCATCGCGTACGGCATCTGGAGATTTATTATAGAATATTTCCGCGACGATACGCGCGGTTCGGTGGGGCTGGGCATCACGCCTTCGCAGTTTCAGTCCATCGTGTTCGTGCTGGGCGGAATAGCGCTGCTGCTCGTGTGGTATTTCAAGAAATGGCCGTGGAAGTGGACGGAGCCCGCGGTTGCGGCGGAAACCGCAGGCGGAGAGGAACAGGACGCTCTGCCCTCCGAAACGGAAGAAACGGCGGAAACGAACGAAGAAACGAAAACGGAAGATCACCGCGAAGACGACGGCGGCAACACGCCTTAAATAAAAGAAAAAAATACGCGCCCTGCGGCAAATGCCGCAGGGCGCTTTCCGTATCCCCGAAAACCCAGCGATAGTCCGGAGGGGGTGATTACGCAAAAAAGCCCGTCCGCACCGCGGACGGGCTTTGCTTGTTCGCAAAGAAAATTATTCGGATTTCGCTTTCCTGGTCCTCTTCTTGGGAGCCTCTTCCTGCGCGGGAACTTCCGCTACGGGAGCCGGAGCGGGTTCTTTCGCCTTTTCTTCCGCGGCGGGGGCGGCCTTTTCCGCCGCTACGATGCGCAGCGAAAGGCGCGATTTTTTGTTGGAAGCGTTGTTCCTGTGCAATACGCCCTTGGAAACGGCGGAATCGATGCACCCGAACACTTCGGGCAGCAGCGCTTTCGCTTCCGCGATCTTGCCTTCTTTCAGCAGGTTATCTATCTTCTTCACCGCGGTCTTCACGGAAGAGCGGATCATCTTATTCTGCAAACTTTTCTTTTCGGTAACCAAAACGCGCTTTTTGGCGGACTTGATGTTCGGCATTGCTACACTTTTTCTCCTTTTCTTGTGCTTAACATTCTGAAACACAAGTATTTTAACACAATTTTTTGATTAAAGCAAGCATATTTCAGGTATAATTTCCCTATTTTTCCGTTTCTTTGCGCGAAACGGGCAAAACGGACGGCACTTTGCCCGCCGCCGCGGCATATATTGAAGATATGGCGGCAAAACGGGAAATTACCATCGGTTTTTTCGACAGCGGAACGGGCGGGCTGAGCGTGCTCGCCGAATTTTTAAAACATTCGTCTTTCGCGCGCGCGATCTATCTCGGCGACAACGAAAACGCCCCGTACGGCAACAGGAGCCGCCGCGAACTCGTTTCGCTTGCGCGGGCGGGCGCGGAGCGCCTCGCCGCCGCGGGGGCGGATATCGTTGTTTTTGCCTGCGGAACGATCAGCACGAACGCGCTCGAAGCGGTGAAAACCGCTTCGGATTTGCCCGTATTCGGCGTGTTTCCGCCCGCGGAACGCTGCGTGCTTTCGGGAAAGAGAACCGCTGTTTTCGCCACGCCGCGCACCGTGCAGCGCCTTTCGGGAACGGGGGCGGACGTGTTCGCTTTGCCCGATCTCGCGGGGGAGATCGAACGGTGCGCGCCGCACGTCGGAAAGGTGTGCGTAAAAAACCACCTCCCGCAAACGGCGGGGGACTACGGCGCCGTCGTGCTCGGCTGTACGCACTACGCCCTCGTGGCGGAACAATTCGCCGAAATTTTTCCGAGCGCGGAGATCGTCTGGGGCGGGCAGGACACGGCCCGCGCGGTAAACTCCTTTTTAAATGGAGTTTACGGAAAAAAAGAGGGGAAAGACCCGCTCTGCGGAGCGGATTACGGGGCATTTCGGAAGAAGTCTGACCACTTTTGCCCCAAAAAAACGGGGGGCTTGACCACTTTTGCCGATTTTTCCGAAAAAATTTCAAAACCAAGCGAAAAAAGCGCCTGTTTTTGCGATTTTTTTGGGAAAAAGGTGTTTTTTATCGGAAACGCCGCGGAACTCAATTTCCGAACATTTGTTTATTTTTCACAAAAATACGGCTTGCAATGAAAAAAATTTTAAAAGAAAGGCAAAAAATTTTCAAAAAGTGGTTGACAGTGGTTAAAAATGGGTGTATGATAGATACATCAAAAGGAAAGGGAGCGGTATCTGTGTTCGACAGGGTATATAATCATCAGCTCGATGCGAAAAACCGAATGAGAATACCCGCGAAACTCCGTGAGGAGTTGGGCGAGCACTATACGATCACAATCGGCGTGGGCGGCTGCCTTTCGGTGTTCACCGAAGCGCAGATGGAAGAACTCAAAAAGGAGCTTTCCAAAGTGTCCATGTTCAACGCCGAGGCGCAGAAACCCCTGAGATTCCTTCTCGCCTATTCGTGGGACGCGGAAGAGGACAAGCAGGGGAGGATTCTTCTCCCGGAAAACCTGCGCAAATACGCCAAGCTGGAAAAGGACGTCGTCATCATCAAAAACCTCAACTGCGTGGAGATCTGGAGCAGCGAGGTGTGGAACGAATACATTTCCAACGTGAATTTCAGCGACCTTGCCGGCGCGCTCGATTCGCTGAAATAAGTATGGAAGAGTTAAAACATTTTCCCGTGATGCTCGAAGAGTGCATGGCGGGGCTGAACTTAAAGCGGGGGGGCGTTTATTTCGACGGAACGCTCGGCGGCGCGGGGCACTCTTACGAGATTCTGAAACGCGCACCCGAAAGCACCCTCTACGCAACCGATCTGGACGATTACGGAATTGCCCGCGCGAAAGAAAAGCTCGGGGAGTTTGAAGGAAGATTTACGATACTGCACGATAATTTCAAGAACTTTCCCGCTTATGCGGAAAGGGAGGGAATACGGCCGGACGGCGTATTGCTCGATCTGGGGATGTCCAGTTTTCAGATCGACGACAAAAGCAGAGGATTTTCCTATCTGGCGGGGGACAAACCGCTGGATATGAGAATGGACAAGCGCGTGTCATTTACGGCGAGGAATGTGGTCAATGAATATTCCGCGAAAGACCTTGCGAGGATCTTTCGGGAATACGGTGAGGAAAAGTTCGCGGAGAAAATCGCGAAAAATATCGTAGCCGCCCGTGCCGGAAAGAGTATCGAAACCTGCGGAGAACTCGCGAGGATCGTGGAAAATTCCATTCCCGCGAAATTCCGTTACGAAGGCGGGCATCCCGCCAAGCGGGCGTTCCAGGCCGTCAGAATAGAAGTGAACGGAGAATTGAGCGGGCTTTACGAGGCGGTGATCGCGCTCGCGCGGCTCTTGAAAAGCGGCGGGCGCATCGCGGTCATCACCTTTCACTCCCTGGAAGACAGGGCGGTGAAAAACGCTTTCCGGGAACTGGAAACCGACTGTGTTTGCGACAAGAGTCTTCCCGTGTGCGTGTGCGGGAAGAAAAAAGAAATCAATGTGGTAACAAGGCATCCGATAACGGCGGGTGAGGAAGAACTGAAATTAAACAGCCGTTCAAAGAGCGCAAAGCTCAGGATTGCCCAAAAAATATAAAGGAGCGGAACGATGATTACGACCAGGAGAGAAACGACAAGCGAAGAATTGACGAGAAGCGAAGCGAGAAGCAGGTTGGGTTTGTTGGAGAGAACCGAACCCCGCTCTTTTAACGAGGCCTTCGAAGCGCCCGTGCAGACCGAAGAAGAGCAGAACGAGAGAATGACGAAAAACTTCGATATGCTTTTGAACTACGAAAAGTATATCGAAGAGGCAAAACAGAAAGAGATGGAGGAAGAGCGCATCCGTACCGAGCGTACAGCCGCGGAAAATGCGGCGCGCGAAGCGGAAGCCGTTGCCCGCGCGGCCGCGGCGGCTGCCGCCGTGCGGCAGGCGGAGCCCATCGTGGAGGAGGACATCACGCCTTCCGGCACGACCATGCAGTTCAGAACGGAAAACGTGGGCGAACTGTATAACGACCTCGAACGGGAAAAGGAAGATACGCGGCAGAACGCGAAATACCGCATCAACGCGCGCGGCAAACTGCTTGCGGCGATCTACGCCATCGTGGTGGTCACCATCCTCGCGCTCATCATCATCAACACGAGCGTGCTCGCGGCGCTGCGCGGAAACAATGCGGCAAACGCGGCGCTCCTCGCCGAAAAACAGGCGGAATACGCGGATATCGCGGCGGAAAACGAATATCTCTCTTCCGACGATTATATCAGCTCCGCAGCAGAAGATCTCGGTATGGTGAGATAAGAGAAAAAGAAAGAAAGGCTGTCCGTCGGACAGGTCATAAAAAAGAACGTTGCCGAATATGGTAGAATAAGGAGGTTCTCCGAAAGGAACTTTCCGGGCAGAAGCCGCGTTGCGGGTTCGGGGAGCGTATCGGCATAGACAAAGAATTTTCGATAACGGTTTTACGAAAGAGGTTATTCGCAGTCGTCTGCGCAATAGCCTTTTTATTTTGCACGGTGATCGGCAGGCTGCTGTGGGTGCAGGTCATCCGCGGGGAAGATCTGCAGGAAAAGGCGATCGAACAGTGGACGAGGGAGATCCCCGTCATCGCCGCGCGCGGAAAGATCACGGACAGAAACGGCGTTGTCCTCGCGGAAAACGCCGATACCTACACGGTGTTCGTGCGGAAAAGCGCGGTAAAGGACGCGCAGACAACGGCGCGCGCGCTGGCGGAAACGCTCGCGCTCGATTACGATTACGTGTATAACCGCCTCACGAAAACCTCTTCTTCCGAAGTTACGGTGGCGCGGCACGCGGAACGGGATCGGCTCGAAGCGCTGCTCGAACGGGATTTAAGCGGCGTATATTATTCGCGCGACAACAAGCGGGTATATCCCTACGGCGATTTTTTAACGCAGGTTTTAGGGTTCACTTCGGACGACAATATGGGGCAGTCCGGGCTGGAACTGCGCTATAACAAATACCTCAAAGGCATAGACGGGGAGATCTTATACGAAACGGACATCGTCGGCGTGGAAATCGAAGGCTCCGCGCCCACCTATATCCCCGCGACGGACGGGCTGAGCGTGCGCCTCACCGTCGATTTCGAGATCCAGGAGATCGCGGAGCAGGCGATGGAAAAGGCGTACGAGGTGCAAAAGCCCAAGTCGGCGGCGGCGCTCGTGCTCGACCCTTCTACGGGGGAGATCCTCGCGTGCACCGTGAAGCCCTCCTTCGATCTCAACGACGTGCCGAGAGACGATCTCGCCGCGCTGAACGCCCTCGGCAGGAACACTCTCCTTTCGGACAGTTTTGAGCCGGGCTCCACGTTTAAGATCGTAACGGCGGCAGCCAACGTGGAAGAATACCTCAAAGGCAATCCGAAGGCGTTTTCCACCGAACACGTTTTCAATTCCTCGCGCTACCGCTATGTGGCGGGGCAGCGGGTGAAGTGCTGGAGCACCCACTCCAACGGCAAACATTCCGCGCTCAATCTCGCGGGCGCGCTCAACAATTCCTGCAACCCCGTCTTCGTGGATATCGCCCTTTCCCTCGGCACGGAAACCATGTACGAATATATGGAAAAACTCAATTTCGGCAGCGTGACGGGGGTGGATTTCAACGGAGAGGCGCAGGGAATGCTGCTCCCTTCCACGGCGGTGAAGGAGGTGGACCTCGCCCGCATCGGGTTCGGGCAGACGGTGGCGGTAACGGGCATCCAGCTCGCGTCGGCGGCCGCGGCGGTCGTCAACGGGGGCGTGTATTACGCGCCGCATTTCGTTTCGGGCATATACGCGACGGAAGACCTCGTGGCGGAAGTCATCCCGCCGCAGGCGAAGGGCAGGGCGATCAGCGAAGAGGCGAGCAGGATCGTCGCGGGAATGCTGGAAGACGTGGTGAGCGAGGGCAGCGGCAAGCAGGCGTTTATCGAGGGCTACCGCGTGGGCGGCAAGACGGGCACCGCGCAGAAATACGAAAACGGCGTGATCGCCGCGGGCAAATACGTTTCGTCGTTCGTGGGCTTTTTCCCCGCAAACGACCCGAAATATCTCGCGCTCGTCATCGTGGACGAGCCGGAAGGGGAGTATTACGGTTCCACCGTGGCGGCCCCGTATGCGAAAGAAATATTCGAAGGCATCATCGCGGCGAAGGGCATTCGCCCGCAATACGGAGGTTGAAATGGAACTCGGCAAACTGATTTCGGGGCTGGAAACGCTCGCCGTTTACGGCGATTTGTCCTTAGAGGTGAGCGGCATCGAGATCGACAGCAAAAAGATGCAGAAAAACAGGCTGTTCATCTGCCTTTCGGGCGGGAATTACGATTCGCACGAATCGGCGCGCGAGGCCGAAAGATACGGCGCGGGCGCCATCGTGTGCGAGCGGCGGCTGAACGTGGGCGTTCCGCAGATCGTGGTGAAGGATTCGCGGCGGGCGATGAGCTATCTTTCCGCGGCGTTTTACGGGTTTCCCGCCCGACGGATGAAGATCGTGGGGATTACGGGAACCAACGGAAAAACCACCACGGCCCGCCTCGTGAAGGACATTTTGGAACGTTCGGGGAAAAAGACGGGGCTGATCGGCACGCTGGGCGTGTTTTTCGGAAACACGTTTTACGAGCCCACGCTCACCACGCCCGATCCGCCCGATTTACATAAAATCCTCTCCGAAATGTACGAATACGGAATCGATTACGTCGTGATGGAAGTTTCCGCGCACGCGATAGAACTGCAGAAGGTGGCGGACGTGAACTTCGCGGCGGGGGTGCTCACCAACCTCACGCAGGACCATCTCGATTATTTCGGCACGATGGACCGTTACCGCGCGGCGAAGAAAAAATTTCTTACTTCAAGGCAGTGCGAGCGCGTGGTGGTCAACAGCGACGATCCGTTGGGCAGGGAGATTTTAAAAGAGAACGAAAAGGCGGTTTCCTACGGGATAGATAACCCCGCGGACGTTTTCGCCATCGACGCGGAGGAGGAAATCGACGGCACGAAATTCGTGCTCAATCTCTTCGACGATATTTTCGAAATCAAACTCCGCCTGCTCGGCAGATTCAACGTGTACAACGCGATGGCCGCCGCCGTGGCGAGCACCCTTCTCGGCGTGAAACCCAAAGCGGCGGCGAAGGCGCTCGGCGAGAGCGAAGTCGTGCCGGGGCGGATGGAGTGCGTTTCCGGGCGCGGCGGCGTTTACGTGTTCGTCGATTACGCCCACACGCCCGACGGATTGGAAAACAGCCTGCAAACGCTGAAAAAAGTCGCGAAAAACCGCCTGATCTGCGTGTTCGGCTGCGGGGGCAACCGCGACGCGGGCAAGCGGGCGCAGATGGGGGAGATCGCGGGGAAACTCGCCGATTTCACCGTTCTCACGTCGGACAATCCCCGCTACGAAGAGCCGATGGAGATCATCCGCGAAATCGAAAAGGGGCTTTTGAAAAAGAGCCGCGAATACGTGGTGATCCAGAGCCGCGAGGACGCGCTCCGCTACGCCCTTGCGGCGGCGAAGAAGGGCGACTGCGTGCTCGTTGCAGGCAAGGGCTGCGAAAAATATCAGGAGATCCTCGGTATAAAACACCTGTATAACGACAAAGATTGTATTGAAAAAATTTATCGGGAAAGGAATCGGTGAAAACTTATTTATTCGCGTTTTTATCCGCCGCCGCGCTCAGCGCGGCGCTGGGCGCGGCGTTCATTCCGCTGCTCAGGAAGCGGAATGCGCAGCAGACCATTCTGGAATACGTGGAAGAACACAAAAGCAAAAACGGAACGCCCACGATGGGCGGTCTGTTTTTTGTTCTTGCGGCGATTTCGGCGTTTTTGCTGTTCGGCGGCGCTTCGGGCAGGGTGGGCGCCGTTTCCGCCGTGTTCGGCGCGGCGTATATGATCACGGGGTTTCTCGACGATTATATCAAAATCCGCCTGCGGAGAAACGAGGGGTTGAAACCCTATCAGAAAATCGTGTTTCAGCTGGTGATCGGCGCCATCGCGGGGGTATTCGCCTACCGCAACGCGCTCACGGAAGTCTTTCTTCCCTTCACGAAAACCAAAGCGGACCTCGGATTCTGGATCGTTCCGCTCGTCGCCTTTTTGTTCATCGCGCTCACCAACTGCGTGAATCTGACCGACGGGCTGGACGGGCTGGCGGCATCTTCCACGGGCGCTTTTTTGCTTCCCTTCGCCGCACTTTTGGCCCTGCAGGCGCAAAGCGCCGCCTACCTTACGCAAAGCGAAACGTTTTCCGCAATCCTCCTTTGCCTCGCGCTGGCGGGCGCGCTCGCGGGATTTCTTCTCTATAACACCAACCGCGCGAGCGTATTTATGGGGGATACCGGTTCGCTCGCGCTCGGCGGATTCCTCGCCGCGCTCGCGTCCTTTACGGGGAACGCGCTCTACGTGCCGCTCATCGGCGTCGTTTTCGTGTTCAGCGGGCTTTCGGTCATCATTCAGGTGCTGCATTTCAAGCGCACGAAACGCAGGGTGTTTTTAATGGCGCCTTTTCATCACCATCTCCAGCATAAAGGCATAAGCGAGGCGAAGATCTCGTATATTTATATGACGGTAACTTTTTTCATGGGGCTGATCTGCCTGGTGAACTATCTCTGAAAGGAGGGCGAAAATGGATATCAAAAGACAGAAATTTCTGGTGTTCGGGCTGTCGAAGAGCGGGGTCGCCGCGGCGAAGTTTCTGCTCGCGCGGGGCGGCGAGGTACATATTTACGAAGAACTCGATTCGGACAAGATCAGGCAGAACCGCGCCGAACTGATCGAACTCGGCGCCAAGGAAGCCGAAGGCGACAGGACGGGGTGCGACGTGCTCGTGCTCAGTCCGGGCGTGCCCATCAACCACCCGCTCGCCGTGGAATACAAGAAACTCGGCAAGCGCGTTACCGGCGAACTGGAACTGGGCGCGCTTTATCTGAAAGCGCCCGTTGCGGCGGTAACGGGCACCAACGGCAAGACCACGGTGTGCAAACTCGTTTCGGAAATGCTCTCGGCGGGCGGCGTGAAAAACGTGCTCTGCGGAAACGTGGGCGCGCCGCTCACGGGGGAGGCTGACCGCCTCGGCGGGGATCAGGTGGCGGTGGTGGAGGTTTCCTCCTTTCAGCTGGAAACGGCGCACCTGTTCACGCCGCACGTGGCGTGCGTGCTCAATCTTTCTCCCGACCACCTCGACCGCCATTACACGATGGAAAATTACGCGTTTTTGAAAAAGCGCATCCTGAAAAATATGCGGGAGAGCGAAACGGCCGTGCTCAATGCCGACGACGAGCGCGTGCGGGCGTTCGCCGAGGGCGCGAAGTGCAGGATCGTTTGGTTTTCCGCGCGGGAAAAGGCGAACGGCGCCTGTATTTCGGAGGGGAAACTCTTCCTTTACGGGGAAGAGGTGTGCGCGGAGAGCGAAATCAATCTCGGCGGCATCCACAATGTGGAAAACGCCCTCGCCGCGATGTGTATCGCGCGGGAATTCGGCGTGAAAACGGCGCAGATGGCGGCTGTGCTCAAAGGCTTTAAGGGCGTGCGGCACAGAAACGAATTCGTCCGTTCGGTCGCGGGGGTGAACTATTATAACGACAGCAAGGCGACCAACACCGCCGCCGCGCTGGCGGCGGCGCAGAGTATGCGCGCGCCCACCGTCATCGTGCTCGGCGGCAAGGATAAGGGAGAAGACTACGTGCCCCTCTTCGAAGGGCTGAAAGCCACCCCCGTCGCGGGGGCGGTCATCGTGGGGGAATGCCGCTATAAAATGCTGGACGCCGCCATCGCGTGCGGCTATAAAAACGTGACGGTAACGGGAGATTTTGCCGCGGCGGTGAAGATCGCGGGAATGCTCGCGCCCCGCGGCGGAAACGTGCTTTTAAGTCCCGCGGCGGCGAGTTTCGATCAGTTTTCGGGCTATGAAGAGCGGGGCGAAGCGTTCTGCAAGATCGTAGAGGCGATGTATGAGGAAGGGGAAGAGTAGCGCGTTCGCGCGCCCCGCTCTCTTTTTGAAACGCGGCGCGGGGGAAACGGTTAAAAAACAGGCGGGGGAAACGGTCAAAAAGCAATCGGGCGACGTGTTTCTGCTCGTCGCGGTGTTTCTGCTCAGCGTGATCGGGTGCGTGTTCATCTATTCCGCGAGCAGTTATTCGGCGCAGTCCACCTATCACGACGCCTTCTATTTCGTCAAAAAACAGATCGTCGGCATCGCGCTGGGCGCCGCCGCAATGCTGTTTACGGCAAATTTTCCCTATCGGAAACTCAAAAAATTCGCCTTTATATTCGCTGTGATTGCGCTCGTGCTGCTCGCGCTGGTGTTCGTGCCCTTCCTCGGCGTGGAAAATTACGGCGCGAAACGCTGGATCGGCATCGGTTCGCTCACCGTACAGCCCTCGGAAATCGCGAAATTCGCCTTCATCCTCTTCACGGCGGCGTATATTTCCAAAAAGCCCGAACGGGCGCGCAGTTTTACGGGCATCCTTCCCGTGCTGGGATACGGGGCGGCGCTGTGCGTTCTCATCATTTTAGAACCGAATATGTCCATCACGGCGTGCGTGGGGATGCTGATGATCGCCATGCTCTTCTGCGCGGGGATGAAGATCAGGCACTTTCTCTGCATCCTCGTGCCCGCGCTGGCGCTCGGCGTGGCGCTCATCTTTATGGAGCCGTACCGTTTGAGCCGCCTTTCCGCGTTTCTCAATCCGTGGGCTTCGCCCAAAGGGGAGGGCTATCAGCTCATCCAGTCGCTCTACGCGCTCGGCAGCGGCGGCTGGTTCGGCGTGGGACTGTTCAGATCGGAAGAGCGTCGTGTAGGG
>CALVZR010000179.1 GCA_944372565.1 uncultured Clostridia bacterium
TATGGTGTTGGCGTCCTCGTTGACGGTGGCAGCCAGCGTATCCAGCCCGCACGGCCCGCCGTTGAACTTCGTCACCATGGAACGGAGCAGGTTGCGGTCGGTTTCGTCCAGCCCCAGAAAATCGATCTCCATGCGTTCGAGCGCCTCTTTCGCGTCCGAAAGTTCTATTTTCGCGTGGCGTTTCACGAGGGAAAAATCCCGCACGCGTTTGAGCAGGCGGTTGGCGATACGCGGCGTGCCGCGGCTGCGGCGGGCGATCTCCTCCGCGGCGGGGCGTTCGATCTCCGCGCCCAGTTTCACGGCGGAG
The DNA here is from genome assembly GCA_944372565.1 of uncultured Clostridia bacterium. Classification (GTDB taxonomy): domain Bacteria; phylum Bacillota; class Clostridia; order Christensenellales; family Borkfalkiaceae; genus UMGS775. Next base: position 308 of record CALVZR010000179.1, read on the forward strand.
CGCCGCACGATCTCGCCGAGCTCCTCCGCGGTGTAGTTTTCCAACCGGCAGATCACGCCGAACCTGTCCCGCAGCGGGGAGGCGAGCATTCCGGCCTTCGTGGTTGCGCCGATGAGGGTGAATTTCGGCAGCGGCAGCTGCACGTTCTTTGCCGAAGGCCCCTTGCCGATGATGAAATCCAGCGTGAAATCCTCCATCGCGGGATATAAAATCTCCTCCACGTTGTGGTTGAGGCGGTGGATCTCGTCGATGAAGAGCACGTCGTTTTCGTTCAAATTGGTCAGAATGGCGGCGAGATCCCCCGCGCGGTCGATGGCGGGGCCGCTCGTCACCTTGATGGCGGTGCCGAGTTCGTTTGCGATGATGTGCGCGAGCGTGGTTTTGCCCAGCCCCGGCGGGCCGTACAGAAGCACGTGGTCGAGCGCGTCCCCCCGCATCTTGCTCGCCGCGATGTAAACTTTCAGATTCTCCTTGATCTTCTCCTGCCCGATATAGCCTTCCATGCTCTTGGGTCGGAGTACGTTTTCCACCTCGTTGTCCTCGAACTCCTTGGTGGAAAGAACCAATCTTTCTTCTTCCATACTATCTCATCGTCCTCAGCGCGTAACTCAAAACGTCCTTGATATCGACGGCGCCCGCGTCGTATGCCGCGCGGATGCCCGCCACGCTCTCGTTCCTGTTGAAGCCGAGCCCCATCAGGGCGATCACGGCGTCCTCGTCCACGTCCGGCTCCGCGGCGGCGGGAAGCGCGACTTCCTCCTCCGCGCGCGCATCCGCGGTGATCTTCTCGCGCAGTTCCAAAATGATGCGCTCCGCCGTCTTTTTGCCCAGCCCCTTGATTTTGGAAAGGGTTTTCACGTCCGACGTGGCGATGGCGAGCGCGAGGGCGGAAAGGTTCATTCCCGAAAGCACGGCGATGCCCATCTTCGGCCCCACGCCCGAAACGGAAACGAGTTTTAAAAACATACTCTTTTCTTCGGGGCTGGCGAACCCGTAAAGGAAAATGCCGTCCTCCCGCACGGCGGTATAAACGTACACTTCCCCTTCCGCCGCGCCCTGCAATTTGACGGCGGCGCCCGCCGAACAGCACACTTCGAACCCGATGCCGTTGTTTTCCAGAAGGAGGACGTTGTCCTCTTTGTAAATGACCTTTCCTTTGAGATATCCTATCATTTCGTTACCGCCTTAAATGCTGAACAGCCCGCCCATCTTGTTGGTCTGCGCGTGCGTGAGCGCCACGGCGAGCGCGTCCGCCGCGTCGTCCGGTTTTGGCACGGATTTGAGCCGCAGGAAGGTTTTCACCATCTGCTGGATCTGATGCTTGTCCGCCCTGCCGTATCCCGTGAGCGCCTGTTTGATCTGGAGCGGGGTGTATTCGTAGAGCCTGCCGCATTCCTTCACCGCCGTGAGCAGCAGCACGCCGCGCGCGTGCGCCACGTTGATGCCCGTCGTCACGTTCTTCGCGAAAAACAGTTCCTCCACGGCGATCTCGTCCGGCTTGAAGGTGTCGATGACCTTGCGGATGCCCTCTTCGAGCATGGCGAGCCGCACGGCGAGGTTTTCGTTTTTGGGCGTGAGCACCACGCCGTAATCGAGCATTTCCGTTTTGCCGCGTTCGCTTTTTATCGCCCCGTAGCCCAGCGTAGCCAGGCCGGGGTCGAACCCCAGAATTACCACTTCCGCTTTTTCCTTTGTCTTTTTCCGTTTTATTGTACCCTTTTTCGCGGAAAATGTCAACGCTTGAAAGCGCTTATCGCAAAGCGGGCGCGCACAAAAAACCCCGCCGCGCGGGATTGCGCGGCGGGGCGGTATGGTTTTTCTTTTATATTTCGATTTTTTTGCCGATCTCTCCCTTCCCCGCGAGCACGGGCCCGCCCTCGGCGCTCACGCCGTCCAAAACAAGCCTGCCGATCTTCCCCTCGTTCTTTAAAAGGGGCATTTCCTTTTCCGTAAAGTTCCGCTGGCGCACCGAGCGCAGCACGAGATTGCCGATCTTCGCCCCCGCTTCCACGCCCAGCGTTTCCATGGGGAAATTGTCCTCGTCCCGATAGACGTTGACGAGCGAAAGGCTGTTGATGTCCACGTCCGCCCCGATCTGAATGAAGGGCGCCCAGTGGCCGGGCACGTCGGCGGTGCCGTCGCAGAAACGCGCGAACACGTTTTCGATGACGATATTTTCAAACACGCCGTTTTTCGGGCGGTCGGGATGATATTTGGTCATACACACGCAATACACGTAATACGAGCCGTAAATATCCTTGATATGGATGTTTTTCATCGGCGTTCCCGTGGAGAGCAGCCGCACCGCGCTGTGGCAGCCCTCGGCGAAAATGCCGTCCGCCTCCATGTCGGAGATGGGGCCGAACAGCGAATCGTCCGTGGTGAACGCCAGAAGGTCGTCGTGGCAGGCGCCTTTCAGGTTGCGGAACACGCCGCGGCGGCAGCCGCCCTCGATGTGGATGCCGTCCAGATTCCACAGTTTCGGGCTGCCCTCGTTGTATTCGAAAACGACGTTTTCAAAGGTGAAATCTTCCATATAGGCACACTGCACGCCGTACACCACGGGGTTTTTGATCGTGATATCCGAAAACGTGAAGTTCTTCACCGTGCAGAAACGGAAACACATTCCCGTATAGCACCCGCGCACGAGCGTTCTGGACGTTTCGGAATGGTGCAGGCGCGCCCACGTTTCCCGGTAGTTCTCCCCCGTTTCGGGATTGGGGAAATGATAGGGGTTGGGCCACTGCTCGTTGTGGTTCATATCCCATATCCCGCCCGAAACGCGGATATTTTCGTTGCCGCCGTCGAAATCGGCGTTTTCCAGCATGGCGCAGTTCGCGCCCGCGGCGAGGCGGATCACGGTGAACCTGTCCAGCCGCAGTTCCTGCCCCGAACCGATCTTCAGCGTCTGCCCGATCACGTAATGTTTTTCGGGGGCGGGCAGATATACGCAGGAAAGCCCGCTCGAAAGCATCTGCTGGATCGCGGGATAATCGTCGTCTATGCCGTTGCCGTATAAAACGGCTTTCTCTTTTTCCATCTTCCTTCTCCTCGGTTTATTCCCGTCCGGTATACTCCATTATAGTCGCCCGCGCAGGGTTTGTAAATATCCGCATTCGGCGGAAAATTTATCATTTTTTCGGAAACCGCGCCGACGGAGAAAAATAAAAAAGGAACCTTTCGGTCCCTTTTCTATATTAAACGCCGTCCGTTGGGGGGAATTCTGAACGGCAGTTTAACCGCATTGAAATTTTATCTGTTTTAAGCGACGGAATAGATATA
>CALVZR010000180.1 GCA_944372565.1 uncultured Clostridia bacterium
TGTAAATATATTTTGATAAACTTTACCTTTCTGTTGGTTTGTGTACTTCTCGGTTGTTCCGGGTGCAAGAAAGGCTGGTTTTCCGATGGATAAATATTGACTTGACAACTTCGTTTTGATATAATGAAAACAACCGGACGTCAATGATAAAACAAAGGAGAGAAAAATGATAAAAGCGAGGGTGGATTTCACGAAGAGCGCGGGCGCGGTAAAACCGATGCACGGCGTAAATAACGGGCCCGTTTATAAACCCGGGGCGGAAATTCAGGATACGAACAATATGAAGGCATATAAGGAAGCGGGGTTCCCCTTCGCCAGGACGCACGATTCCGCTTTCCACGCCGCCTACGGCGGCGCGCACACCGTGGATGTATTGAATATTTTCACGGATATGCAAAAAAATCCTTACGATCCCGAAAATTATGACTTCACCTGCACCGACGCGTATATCAAAGCGATTCAAACGGCGGGCGCGGAAGTGATTTATCGTTTGGGAACCTCCATCGAGCACGGCGTGAAAAAATACGGCTGTAAGCCGCCCGAAGATTTCCAAAAATACGCGGTGGTTTGCGAACATATCATCAGGCATTACAACGAGGGGTGGGCAAACGGATTTCACTGCAATATCAGATACTGGGAGATCTGGAACGAACCGGATACGCACGTGGACGGGCTTGCCCATGCAGACGATCCGAGCTGGACGGGTACGCCCGAACTGTTTTTCAAATTTTTCAACGTGATGCACGATCACCTTAAAAAATGTTTTCCGCATTTGCTGATCGGCGGGCCGGCGGCAGGGGGTGTGGATCGCGAATGGGTGGACGATTTCCTCGAAAGCATAGAGAGCGATACGCTGGATTTTTTCAGCTGGCACAGATACACTTTTGACCCGCGCGATTACGTAAGGTGCGCGAAAACAGCCAAGGAAAAACTGCGCCGGCACGGATACGGCGATGCGCTTTCCATACTGGGGGAGTGGAATTACGCAAAAGGTTGGTCCGGGCAGGATTTTATCGATACGATCAGAACGATAAAGGGAATCAAAGGCGCGTCTTTCGCGCTCGCCACGATGGCGTGCTGCCAGTATGCGGACGTCGATATCCTCCTGTATTACGACGCAAGGCCGTGCGAATATAACGGAATGTTCGATTCGGACGTGTATTCGGTGATAAAGGGGTACTATCCTTTTTATAATTTCAATCAGTTGTATAAAATCGGGCGGAGCACGGCGGTGGACTGCGAAAATGAAGACATTTATCTTTGCGGGGCGTATCGGGACGGAGCGGGCGGAATTTTGCTCACGCATTATCATGAAAACGAGCAAACCGAAAAAGAACAGGTGGAGTTATGCGTGCATACCGACGGCGGAACGTACGATGTGAAATATTATTTGCTGAACGAGGCGCACGATAACGAACTTATAAAAGAAGAAACGCTGAGCGGAACGGAACTGAAAATGAACTTTGAACTGCCTCTTTTTACCTGTTATTACGTTAAATTTGAAAAAAAGGATTGAGGGAACTGCCCGCAGGCATAAAAGCGGACGTGTGAAAAGTCGATTTGTTGTATTTGGGGCAAAAAGAAAAATGCCCTTATTTACCGTTGGAAAAGAAAGCCTTTACAAAAGTTTATTCTTTTCAGGCAAGATGATTCACACTTGACGAAAACGGAAATGTTGTGGTAGAATATGTGTACGATGTCTGTAAAGACAATAAGGAGACGGACATGGTTTTTAACAAGAATGCAGACAAGAATGAAATTGAAAAATTTGAAAATGATTGTCTTAAAAAAGTCTCTAACCTTTCACTTATGTCTTCTTTAAAAGAAGAATTGAGCAAAAGAAGATTAAATTTTACAATAGAGGTTTTGCATGTTAAATCGGAATTAAAAAACTATTCCTCGCATTTAGCTATTGATATTTTTAATGACAAAGGTGAAAGAGTATGCGAGCATGATGAACCTAATTGTTATTTAATGCTTTGTGAACCGATTTGTTATATGCACCACGGACATATAGTTGGAATTGATTTGGTTACGGATAAAGAATTTCTCCAATCATTAGAATTACTTATTAAGCAAGTAAAAAAATGCTAGACAAATCAAGGTAGGGGCCATCTGTGAGAAATGGGATTTCGGGAAACAAAAAGGAACGGTTTTTAACCGTTCCTTTTTATTTCCCGGCATTCGATAAGATCTTGCAGAAATAAAAAACTATAAATACAGCATATAAAACAGAAAAAGGCTTTTTTTACGCTTTGTATAAATCTTCCGGAAAAAGGGGAAAATTTTTCAAAAAAGGGTTGACAAATCCTTTTTCTGATATATAATATATATTATATAACGTGTATTATATATCGAAAGGAGAAGATATGCCGCCCTTACCGAAAATCACGAAAGAAAAAATCATACAGGGCGCGCTCGCCCTCGTGCGAAAAAAAGGGGCTGCCGCGCTTACGGCAAAGTCCCTCGCGGCAAAACTCGGCTGTTCCACGCAGCCCGTTTTCTGGCATTTTGAAAATATGGAAGCGCTCAAAAAGGCGGTGTTCGGCGAGGCGCTCGCCGTGTTCGGGAAATTCCTGCGGCAGGAAAGGGAATGCCCTTCGCCGTATATGGCGATCGGGCTGAATTACGTTCTGTTCGCCAAGGAGGAGAAAGAACTTTTCAAACTGCTTTTCATGAGCGATTTCGGAAAAACCGACCTCGTGAATGCGAGCGTGGAAATGGATTTTATCCTGCAAGTCATCGAAAAAAGCGAAAACGTAACGGGGGAAATTGCGAAAACCATCTACCGCGATATGTGGGTGTTTTCGCACGGCATCGCGGCGATGTCCGCCACGGGCACGGCGGAATTTTCCGAAGAGGAAGTGCGCGCCATGCTCGGCGACGTGTGCCGCGGACTGATCGGACATCTTAAAGAAAAAAATCTTTCATAAAGGAGCAAACCATGAAAAAGTACGATGCTGTTGTGATCGGCGCCGGAAACGGCGGGCTTGTCGCGGCGATCCGTCTTTTGCAGGGCGGCGCGAAAACGCTGCTCGTGGAAAAGCACAACCTGCCCGGCGGGTTCGCCACAAGTTTCCGCCGCGGCAGGTTTGAGTTCGAGGCGTCTTTGCACGAACTCAACGACTTCGGAACGGCGGATAACGCGGGGGACGTGCGCGACCTGTTCGACGAACTCGGCGTTACGGAAAAGATCGACTGGCTGGAGATCCCCGAGGCATACCGCGTGATCGCGCGCGCGGAAAAGCTGGATGCTACCATGCCTTTCGGCGTTTCCGCGTTCATCGACAAAATGGAAAAATACGTGCCGGGCAGCCGCCCTTCGGTAACGAAGTTTTTCGCCCTCGCGGAGGAGATCCGCCTCGCGCAGGCGTACAGTTCTTCCGTGAACGGCAAAACCGACCCCAAATACATGGTGGAACATTACGGAAACTTCGTCCGCTGCGGTTCGTATTCGGTCAACGAGGTGCTTTCCGCGCTGAAAATGCCGAAAAAGGCGAAGGATATCCTCAACGCCTATTGGTGCTATCTCGGCGCGCACTGCGACGATCTGAGTTTCCTGCATTACGCGAGCATGGTCAACCGCTATATCCTGCGCGGCGCGAGCATGCCGAAAATGCGCTCGCACGAGATCTCGCTCGCCCTTACGGAGCGCGTCCGCGAACTGGGCGGGGATATCCTCTTCAATACCGAGGCGGTGAAGATCTCGACCGATCGGGAAGGCGGCGTGGCGGGCGTAACGCTCGGCGACGGCACGGAGATCATAACGCGCCACGTGGTTGCCAACTGCGCGCCGCACGTCGTGTTCGGCAGGATGATGGATAAAGCGCCCGAGGCGGAGATCCGCGCAACCAACGCACGCAAATTCGCGGGACGGGGCTTTTCGATGTTTCTGGGGCTGGACGCTTCCGCGGAAGAACTCGGCGTGGAAAACCACAATTATTTCCTGTACGACACCATGGATACGGCGGCGCAGTACGAAAAAATGCGCACGATAAAGGAAAACGAGGTGCAGGCGACGGTCTGCTTAAACCGCGCCTATCCCGAATGTTCCCCGAAAGGCACGTGCATGATGTATTTCACCACGCTTTATATGTCCGACGATTGGGGAAATATCAAACCCGAGGAATACTATAAGACCAAAAACTACGTGGCGGACAAGATGATCGCCCGTTTCGAGCGCGATACGGGCGCAAAGCTGCGCGGGCATATCGAGGAGATTTCCATCGCCGCGCCCATGACGTACGCGCGCTACTGCGGGCATCCCGAGGGCGTGATCTACGGCTACGAATCGCAGTATTGGGACGGGCTGATGCCCCGTTTGCAAATGATGGGCGAGGATCACAAGGTACGCGGCCTGCGCTTTGCGGGCGGCTACGCCATGCGCCTTTCGGGGTATTCGAGCGCCTATTTTTCGGGCGACATTTCCGGCCGCCAGACGGTGGGCGACATCAAGAAGGAGGGTTAAACTATGCCGTACGTTTTCAAAAAACAGATCTTCGGATTCATGGACCTTCTGCGGTTCAAGAAAATGGTGCCCAAACGCCGCAGAAAACTGGCGGAAGGCTCTGCCGCGCCCCTGCCCGAAACTTACCGCGTGAACGAAACGGCAAAAATTCTGCATCCCGGCTTTCAGCGCGCCGTGCTCGTTTCCGTGAAGGAAGAAACCGCCGATACCAAAACGTTCACTTTTCAGACCGAACGTCCCTTTTATTTCCGCGCGGGGCAATACGCCACGCTCGGCTGCGGGGTGGAAAAAAGCGTTCTTTCCCGCCCGTATTCGATCTCTTCCGCGCCCGAAGACGCCCTGAAAAGGAAAGTTTCCTTCACGGTGAAAAAGGCAGGTTTTTTCAGCGGGTATCTTTTCGACGAGGCGAAGGAGGGAGACGTTTTCACGCTGGGCGATCCTTCGGGCGATTTCTGCTACGAGCCGCTCAAAGACGCGAAACACGTCGTCGCGCTGGCGGGGGGCAGCGGTATCACGCCCTTTTACAGCATGGCGCAGGCGATCGCGGACGGCACGGAAGATTTCCGCCTTACGATCTTTTACGGCGCGAACACGGAAAAAGATATCATTTTCCGGAGCGAACTCGACAAACTCGCGTCGGAGAAAATACGCGTGATCTACGTGCTCAGCGACGAGGAAAAGGAGGGCTTCGAGCACGGCTTTATCGGCGCGGAGCTCATTCAAAAATACGTTTCGGGCGACTTTACGGTAATGATGTGCGGGCCGCAGGCGATGTACGCCTATGCGGACGGGCAGCTCGCCGCCTTCTCCCTGCCGCTCCGCCGCGTCAAAAAGGAAGCTAACTGCGTGGGCGTGCGCGACGTGAAACCGCAAACGTTCACCCTTACCGTGCATATCGGGTTTGAAACGTTCTCCGTGCCCGCTGACGCGCGGGAAACCGTGCTTACGGCGATGGAGCGGGCGGGGCTGCGCGTGCCCGCCAAGTGCCGCGCGGGCGGCTGCGGATTCTGCCACAGCAAACTCGTTTCGGGCAAATTTTCGCTCGCGGGGGCGGATAAACGCCGTCTGGCGGACGCCAAATTCGGTTATATCCATCCCTGCTGTTCCTATCCCGATTCGGATATGGAACTCATCGTGCCGAAAGCGTGAAGGCGCACTGACGGCTTTGCACAATTTAAGATGCCTGTATTAAAGGCGGACGGATCAACGCGCCCCGCGGCACAGCCGCGGGGCGCGTTAAAAACACCGTAAAAACGGGCGAAGAAAAGGGCGCGCGGAGGCGTTTTCAGATTGACACGGCAAAAAAAGTGCGGTATAATGATTTCGCCGCAAAAAAAACAACGCGCGGCGAAAAAAAGAAGGGCGCCGTTTTCCGCGGGGTTACGGGCGGAAGGGCGCGGGAGGGGAAAATCATGGACATCAGGGAAATCGATAAAAATTTTGCGCAGGACGCGGCGGCGGATCCCGAAAACACCGTATATTACGGCGTTACGGAGCCGCCTTTCCATCTTTACGGCGTGTTTTTCGACGCCGCGCGCGGGCGGTTCCTCCGC
>CALVZR010000181.1 GCA_944372565.1 uncultured Clostridia bacterium
CGAACGGCTCTCCCCGCACGAAGGCGATGCCGAACGCGCGGTTGTTGGAATATTCGGAAAAGAGGGTGGTTTCATAGTCGCCCAGATGGCACAGCCCGTAAGCCGACAGTTCGTTTCCGCCCATCGCGGCGATCAGGCGGGAGATCTCCCGCGCGCCGCGCGCCATCAGCGGGCCTTTCAGGGTGGAATATCCGCCGCCGTCCAGCATGCCCGCGGCGATGCCGAACACGTTTTTGGCGGCCGCGCCGATCTCGCTGCCGATCAGATCGTTCCCGTAATAAAAGCGGATGAGATCGCTCCGCCACGCGTCGGCGAGTTCCTTGGTGAGCGCGGCGTTTTCCGAATCGATGAGCATACAGTTCGGCAGGCCTTTCACGAAGGATTGGATGTGCCCCGGACCCACCCATACGGCGATGTTTTCCCGCCGCGCGCCCTCCTCGGCGGCGACTTCGGAAAGCCGCTTGCCGCTCGTTTCCTCCACGCCCTTCATACAGAGCACGACCTTCTTTTCCGGAAGTCCTAAGGGGGAAAGTTCTTTTAATACGGCGCGCAGCCCGCCGCTGCTCACCGCCACCGCGAGCACGTCCGCCCGCGCGGCGGCGGAAAGATCGCTCGTGAGGCGCACGCCCGAAAGGTTTACATATTCGTTGCGCCCGTCGCGCACAAGGGCGGCAAAGCGCGCCGAATCTTTTCTGCCGTAAAGCGTAACGTCCATTCCCTGCCGCGCCAGATACCACGCGATGAACGAACCCCATCTGCCGCAGCCGATCACCGAAACCTTCATTTTATATCTGTTTCCTGTCCGCAAAAGCGCGCGAAAGCGTAACCTCGTCCGCATATTCGAGGTCGGTGCCGATGGAAATCCCGCTTGCGAGGCGGGTCACCTTGATGCCGAGGGGCTTAATGAGCCCGGAAATATACATCGCGGTCGCCTCCCCCTCCACGTCGGGATTGGTGGCGAGGATGATCTCCTTCACGCCGCCCGCCTTGATTCTCTCCAGAAGTTCCTTCACGCGGATGTCGGAAGGCCCCACGCCGTTGAGCGGGGAAATGGTGCCGTGCAGCACGTGATACACGCCGTTATATTCCGCGAGTTTTTCGATGGCGGCGCAGTCCTTCGGTTCCTTCACCACGCAGATGGTTTCCGCCGGACGGTTTTTGCACACGTCGCACACGTCGCCTTCCGAAAAGTTGCCGCAGATCTTGCAGTAGTGCACCTTGCTCTTCGCGTCCAGAATACACTGCGCGAAAGTTTTGGCCTCCTCGTCGGTCATATTGATCACTTTATAGGCATACCGCTGGGCGGTCTTGGCGCCCACGCCCGGAAGTTTGGTAAATTCGTTGATGAGCCTGCCGATCGGCTCGATAAAAACTTTCATCTTCGCTCCGAAAAAAGCCCGCCGCCCTCAGCGGCGGGCAAAAAACTTACAGCATGCCGCCCATCGCGCCGAACGCGCCGAGTTTTTCCCTGGAAAGTTCGTCCGCCTTGGCTTTCGCGTCGGACATCGCCGCGGCGATGAGGTCTTCGAGCATCTCCACGTCGTCGGGATCCACCGCCTCGGGCTTGATCGAAATGCCTAAAAATTCGTTCTTGCCGTTCACGCGCACTTCCACGAGCCCGCCGCCCGCGCTTCCCGTGAGTTCGGCGTTTTGCAGTTCTTCCTGCGCCTTCGCCATTTCCTGCTGCATCTTCTGCGCCTGCTTGATCATGTTCTGCATGTTGCCGCCGCCGAAACCGCCGCCGTATCCGCCTCTGAATCCTGCCATTTTTCGTTTTCTCCTTTTTTTATCAGAATATCATTTCACGATGACGATATCTTCGCCGAATATCCGCTTGATCTCGTCCACGTCGTTATCGAATTGCTCCGCGCTCTTCGCGCTCGTTTGGGCGCGCACTTTCAGTTTCGCGCCCGCAAAGCGCGCGAGCTGTTTTTCTATCGCCGCGAAATTTTCCGCCTTTTCGAGTACTTTCAGATCGTTTTCGCTCGCCGCGGTAATTACGAAGGTTTCGCCCTCGATCGCCGCTTTCATATTCTGCATCAACGCCCAAAGCATCAGCTCGCCGTTCTGGCGCAGACCTCGCGTGACGATGCCCATCGCCTCCTGCGCGGTGTGCGAGGAGAGTTTTTCCCCGCTTTCCGCTTCCGCTTTTTCGGGCGCGGGCTCCTCCTTCGGCATAGCGGGCGCATCCGTTTGCGGGCGCGCCGCCTTTTCCGCGCGCGCGGGCGCGCCGCTTTCGAGCGCGCTTATCTTCTCTTCGAGCGCCTTCACTCTGGCGAGCAGGGCGCCGATATCGTAGTCGCTTTCGGGCTTCGCCGCCTTCACCGCCGCCGTTTCAAACAGGATGCGGGGATGCGCGGTGTATTTGAGTTCGGCCTCCGCCCCGGAAAAAATCTCCACAGCCCGCAGGATGCGGGGCGCGTTCGCGAGCGCGGCGATCTCCGCCGTTTCCTTAAACTTCTCTTCGGGCAGGCAGAGCACCGCGTTTGCGTTTTTTGTCGTTTTGATCACGAGCAGGTCGCGCAGACAGGAAATCACGTCCTTGGTGAGCACCCCCATACTCTTGCCCGTGGCGGCGAGTTCGTCCGTCACGGAGAACACCCCGCCCGCGTCGCCCGTGAGCACGGCTCGCACGAGCGCGGCGGTCTTTGCCGTATCGCTCGCGCCCAGCACGGCGAGCACGTCGTCGTAGGTGAGCGTGCCGTCCGCATAGGAATCGCACACGTCCGCGACGGAGAGCGCGTCCCTGATACTGCCCTCCCCGGATTTTGCGATGAGCATAAGCGCCTCTTTGGTGTATTTTCTGCCCATATCGTCGAAGATGTCGCCGATGAGTTTTGCCAGCCGCTCCGCCGAAACCAGGCGGAAATCGAAACGCATGCAGCGCGAGAGGATGGTGGCGGGCAGTTTATGCACCTCGGTGGTGGCGAGGATGAACACCGCGTGTTCGGGCGGTTCTTCGAGCGTTTTCAAAAGGGCGTTGAACGCCGCCGTGGAGAGCATGTGCACTTCGTCCACGATATATACCTTGTAACGACAGGAAACGGGCGGATACGCCACTTTTTCCCGCAGGTCGCGGATCTCGTTCACGCCGTTGTTGGAAGCGGCGTCAATCTCCGTGATATCGAGAGAAGAAGGATCTTCGAGTGCGCGGCACACCTCGCACTCGCCGCACGGCGAACCGTTCACGGGGTGCAGGCAGTTGATGGCGCGCGCGAACATGCGCGCCGTGGAGGTTTTGCCCGTCCCGCGCGTGCCGCAAAAAAGATACGCGTGCCCGATCTTGCCGCTCTCGATCTGGTTGATGAGCGTCTTTACGATATGATCCTGCCCGATGCGTTTATCGAACGTTTTCGGGCGGTATTTTCTGTAAATCGCCGTATATGCCATATTTATGCACCTTCTTTATCGACTATTCTCTCTATTTTCCCGCGGATGCGCTGCAGGGCGTTGTCCGCCGCCTTCGCGCTCTTGCCCAGTTTTTCGCCTATCTGCTCGTAGGAATACCCTTCGAGGTGCAGGGAAAGCACTTTGAGCTCCATCTCGCTCAGGCTGAACGCGATGTTCTTTTTGAGTTCCGCGAAGGTTACCTTGTTCACGACCTCGGTCGCGGGGTCCACAACGCCGTCGGAAACGGCGTGCGCGTCCCTTTCCGGAAGGGGATCGGAATCGTTGAGCGGCTTGTGCTTGTCGCGCCCGTCCGCCTTGATTGCGGAAATCACCCTGCGTTTCACGCAGAGGCGCGCGAAGGTGCGGAACGCCGATTTCCCGTTGTAGCCGAGCACGGCCTTGAACAGGCCGATCATCCCCTCCTGCAGCAGATCTTCCGCGTCCCCGCCGACGAGATAATACGAGCGCACGAGGGCTTTCACCATGCCCGCATAGCGCTCGAAAAGGAGGTTCAGCGCCCCCTCGTCCCCTTTCTGCGCGGCGGCGCAAAGTTCTTCGTCCGTCAGTTTCTCCCTTTCTTTCATCATTATAATCCTCTGCGGCGGCGCATCGCCTCGAACACCGCCACGCCGCACGCCACGGAGGCATTGAGCGAATTGACCTTGCCGAACATCGGAATGGATACGATGCGGTCGCACTTTTCGCGCGTGAGGCGGCGGATGCCCGTATCTTCCCCGCCGATGACGAGCACGCATTTGCCCGAAAAATCGGCGCGGTAGATGTTCTCGCCGCCCAATTCCGCGCCCGTCACCCAATAGCCCGCTTTTTTGAACTCGTCTAGAAGGCGGTTCACGTTGCCCGTGCGCGCGATGGGCAGATGGTTTGCCGCCCCTTCGGAAATGCGCATCACGGCGTCGGTAACGCCCGCGGCGCGCCGCTCGGCAAAGAGCAGCCCGTCCACCCCCGCACACTCGCACACGCGGATGATGCTGCCGAGGTTATGCGGGTCGGTGATGCCGTCGAGCACGACGTAAAAGCCGTCCTTTTTTTCGGCGGAACGCAGCAGTTCGTCCTCGTCCGCATAGCGGTAGTCGGGCGTGAAGGCGATAAAGCCCTGGTGTTTTCTGCCGGGGCATTCGCGGTCGAGCGCCGCCCTGTCCGCAAACTGCACGCGCACCCCTTTTTCCCGCGCGCGGGAAAGCAGGGCGCGGCTCTCCGCGTCCCGCAAAGAGTTTTCCGCTAAAATTTTGTCTATCGCGGCGTCGGTTTTTAAAAGTTCGTTCACCGCGTTTCTTCCTTCGATCTTCATTGTCCCTCTTCCTTGCGCAGCAGTTCGTTCAGCCTGCCGATCTCCCCCGTGACGTATAAATAGCCGATCACGGCCTCGAATCCCGTGGATACGTTGTATTCCGCCACCGTGCTGCTCTTCGCCCGCGTGCCCTTCTTGGCGTTGCGCGCGCGCTTGAAAACGGCGAGCTCCTCTTCCGTGAAAAAGGGCAGCAGCCGCTCCGCGAACGCCGCCTGCGCGCCCGCGCGGACGCGTTCGGTGGCGAGGCGGTTGAGTTCGCCCGCCTTCGCGTCCGAAGAAAACGCCAGTTTTTCCCGCACGTAGAGCGAGTGCACCGCGTCCCCGATGAACGCGAGCACGATGCCGTTCATATTCGCAGCCTTTTCCTTGGGCAGTTTATCCCCTAAATCGAACACCTTTCACCTTGTCTTTTCGTTTTTAAACGTCTATTCGGAAATATTATACGACATTTTCGCCGAAAACACAATTAAAAAAGGGGCGTTTCGGGCGTTTTCCTCTTTCCCCCTTCCCGCGCGCAAAAAAAGCCGATAAAACTAAAAAAGAAAATCGGCAAAAGCGCCCCGCCTCTTCGGAGGCGGGGCGCGGCAGCGGCGTTCAGAGTTTTTCCGCAACGGGTTTTCTGTTTCTGAAATAATAGGTTTCCCCGATGCCGAGTTCTTTCAGAAAATTCTTCACGATTTCTTCTTTTTCCGCATAACGGCGGACGGTGTGCGCGTCGCTCGCAAAGGTGATCTTCCTGCCCCCCAGTTCCGCATAGCGCCGCACAATATCCCGATCGGGCAGAAAGTCGCTGCCCGCGCCCGCGGAAGAGGTGTTGATCTCCAGACAGACGTCCCGCCCGATGATCGCGCGAAGGATATCGTCCAGCTCCCCGGCAAAATCGGCATAGCGGATCTTTTTATCCTCGTAGGTCGTATAGCGGGAGGCATAGCCGATATGCCCCACCGCCTCGTAGGGATAGGACGCGTCTATGCTCTTTCTCACCGCCGCGAAGTACAGGCGGTAGGCTTCCTTTGCCGTGAGGTTTTTGCCGAACTCGTTGTGATAGCAGTCCTTCCCCGCCACCATATGCACGCTGTTGATGAAATAATCGAAGGGATATTGCCGCGCGATTTCAATATACTTTTCGCTCGCCTCGTCCAGAAAACCGACTTCGAGCCCGCAGAGCACCTCGATGCGCCCTTTGTATTTTTCGCGCAGCCGCACGACCGTGCGGGTATATTCGTCTAAATCGGGCAGGGCGATCTGTCTGCCGTCTTCGATGCAGAGGTAATCGTAATGATCGCTGAATCCCACGGCGCGCTTGCCGAGCGCGAGCGCCCGTTCGATGTATTTTTCCATATCCTCTTCGCTGTCGTGCGAAAAGGAAGTGTGTATGTGCAGATCTGTCATAATCCTCGCTTTCGTCCGCAAAAAATTTCGTTTTTGCCCTGTTTACCCGCGGGCATGCGAATACGGTAACCGCCCTTGCGGCGCGCCTGTCTTATTTACAGTATAGCACGCCCGCCGCGGCTTTTGCAAGCGAATCGCCGCGGATAAAACGGGAAAAGCCGCGGGGTTTCCCCCGCGGCCGGAAGCAAATCGAAAGATGAAAT
Source organism: uncultured Clostridia bacterium (assembly GCA_944372565.1). Lineage (GTDB taxonomy): Bacteria > Bacillota > Clostridia > Christensenellales > Borkfalkiaceae > UMGS775. Next base: position 6,295 of record CALVZR010000181.1, read on the forward strand.
ATCAGCTCAGTTTCAGCACCGAAAGCGTTACGTTGGTGAAAGCCACGGTGTTCGCCGAGGTATTGAACAGCGTGAGCGTGCTTGGCGCGTCCGCCGTAACGACGACGGTTTTGCCGCCCGAAATCGACTGCGTGGTGTTGCCGTAAACGGTGGACGTGGCGCCGCTCACCGCCGTGCCGTCTTTCCGAAGTTCGACCACAACATCGCCCGCGGTCTGCGAGGTTCCGTTGAAGGAATACGATACGAGATAAGTCCCTATCGGAAGATTTACCTGATTGGTCGAAACGCTCATCGTGGAACCGGGCGTTGCGGCAAGCTGATTGAGATCGAGTTGGGTATTGGTCGCCGCGGACTGCGTGGCGTTCCCCGCAGTGATGGCGTCCGCCGTGCCCGTCGCGCCCGTGGGACCCGTCGGACCGGTATCGCCGGTAAGCCCCTGGATCCCCTGCGCTCCCTGCGCGCCTTCGGGACCGGTTGCTCCCGTGGCGCCGGTAGCGCCCGTTGCACCCGTAGGACCTGTTGCGCCGGTTGCACCCGCGGTCCCTTGCAGTCCTTGAATGCCCTGCGCGCCGGCAGGACCGGTTGCCCCCGTGGCGCCCGTGGGGCCGGTCGCGCCCGTGGGGCCTGTAGCACCCGTTACGCCCTGGATTCCCTGCGCCCCCTGCGGCCCGGCAGGTCCGGTTGCTCCCGTGGCACCCGTCACGCCCGCCAG
>CALVZR010000182.1 GCA_944372565.1 uncultured Clostridia bacterium
CTCAAACGCGTCCGTGCGGATGGCGGTGATCGTATCCGAATAAATCATCTGTTCCAGATACGCGCAGTCGTAAAACGCGCGCGTGGGGATTTCCGTTACCGTCTGCGGCAGCGTTACGCTTTCCAGCCTGCTGTTCAGTTCGGTTTCCGTTCCGTCCGTTACCGAAGCCGCCGCCACGATCGTGCTCGCAAACGCCCCCTCTCCGAGCGCCGCCAGTTTGCTCTGCCCCGAAAGGTCGATTTCCGTGAGTTTGGTGCCCGCAAACGCATAGTCCCCTATGCTCGTAAGTTCGCTGTTTTCCGCAAACGAAACGTTTCCGTTCGCCGCTTCCGCGCCCGTGCCCGCTATGCCGTTCAAGCGGGTGCAGTTCACAAACGCCTGCTTGCCGATGCTCTCCACCGTTTGGGGAACCGCGAAACTCCGCAGTTCGTAGCATCCGTAAAACGCGTAATCCCCGATGGCGGTAATGTTGCCCGCAAGGGTGATCGTGCGCAGCCTGTTCATCGAATGGAAGGCATACGCGGCGAGTTTATATCCTTCGTATGCCGTTTCGCCCGCATCATTCTCCGCGGCAACGCCCTCGCCCGCGTTGATCGTTACGTTTCTCAGCGTTTCGGGAAGGTAATACGTCGCGCTCGAACTGCCGTATGTCTGCGTTACAGCCACGCCGCCGTCGTATTCCTCCGTGCCGAACACGTAGCCGAAGGTCTTTTTCTCGTTCACCACGTTCGCCGATTCCCCCGTGAAGGGCAGAGTGATGCTTTCGAGCGCCGTCATTCCCGCGAACGCCCCCGCGCCGATCTCCGTCACGTTGGATGCCACCACGATCTCCTTGATCGTGCCGTTGCCGCCGAACGCGCCCGCCTGGATTTTATCCACGTCCGCCGCGATGGTAACTTTCGTTACGCCCTCTTCGGGTACATAATCGTAGAGCACTTTCTGCCCGCTCACCGTTCTGTAATGGAACCCGGGGTCTTTTTCCCCGCTTGCGGGATCCGTGCACGCCGCCGCGCCGAGCGCGAAACAGAGCACGCATATACAAAGCAATGCCGCTTTCAGATATTTTTTCATCCGATATCAAGTCTCCCGTGTGCGCTCAAGCGCGCAAGTTACTGTTAGATACTTGATAATTTTATCATTTGGCGGGCGTTTTGTCAATGAATAAACGCACTCTCTCCGCTATTTTTTTGTTTCGGGCGGATTTCCGCTTAAAAACGCGCGGCGAAAAGCGAAAAAAGCGCGCCGCCCGCGGTTCGTTCCGCAGGCGGCGCGCAGAAGTTTTTCCCCGTTTCGGGCGGTTCGTTCCGCAGGCGCCGCGCAAAACGCATTCATCCCGTTTCGGGCGGCGGACTTAAAGGATCGCGCTGCCGTCGAAAAAACTTTCAAAAAACCCGTTGGTATCCGCCCCGCATTTTTCGTAAACGCCCACCAGATCCTGCGGCTCCGCCTCCTCGTACAAATAGGCTTCGTAATATTCGGAAAGCCCCTTGAAGAACATCTTATCCCCCACCGTTTCGCGCAGGGTTTCGTACATCAGACACGCCTTGATGTAGGCGATGTTCACGTATTCGTATTCGCCCGAATATTCCCCCAGCGGGCGGAGCATAGAGGTATCCACCTTGCCGAACAGCTTATCGTACACGTTGCAAAACGTGCGGTAGGTCAGTTCCGCCGCCTCGATCATCTGCGGGCGGGTCATTCCGAAGCCCTCGTTTTTCTCGTAGAAGAGCACGGTGGAATATTCCGCCAGCCCCTCGTCGAGAAAGCCGTATTCCACTTCGTTGTTGCCCACGCCCGCATACCACCACTGGTGCGCCGTTTCGTGCACGATCACCTCGCCGAAGGCGGCGTCTTCCAGCCGCTCGCTGATGAATACGAGCGCGGGATATTCCATACCGCCCTCGTTGAACCCCGTTTCCGCCACCGAAAGGGAACGGTAGGGATATTTCCCGAACAGCGAGGAGAAGGTTTCCACCGCTTTGAGCGCGTACTGCATGCTCTTTAACGGGGCGGCGTCGTCTATGTAATAATAATTCACGGTAACGTCCCCCGCCTTTGCGGACATCGTTTCAAACTTTTCCGAAAGGCAGAGCGCGAAGTCCCGCGCGTTTTCGAGGGTATAAACGTTGGTCGTTTTTCCGTTTTCGGTAACGCTCCTTTTCAGTTCGCCGCTCGCCGCCGTAACGTAGTTTTCGCCCGCGGTGAACGTAACTTCATAGTCGGCGCAGTCCGAAAAGAACGGATCGCCCGAAGAGTAATACACGCATTCGTAAAATCCGCCGTCCCACCCGCAGAGAACGGGATAGAAATTGCCGAGATTGACCGCGTTTTTCGCAATGCCGAGACGGTGGTCGATTTTGGCGAGTTTCACCGTGAAATCGACGGAGAGGAAGTACCGCTCTTCGGGGAAAACCTCCCGCTTTAAGGGCACGGTGAGCACGTTTTCGTCCGCGCCGCCCACGGAAAACTCCGTTTCGCCCTCCTCGTCCCGCACGGCGGAGATCTCGATACTGCCGTAGGATTTCCCCGCGTAATACGCGCCTGCCGCCGCCGAGGCGGAAACGGCGGGATATTTCGCCCCTTCCCTGTACGCGTTGGGGAAGAGATTGAATTTCAGTTCCTTCACGGCGGTGGGGAAATCGTTGTAAAACGTGAAGTCCATACTGCCTTCCAGCACGCCGTTTTCGTAAGCGCATTCGATTTCGTAAAGGCTCCGCCCGCTCTGCTTTTTCCCGCAGCCGAAAGCGAAGAGCGCGCCCGCCGCCACAATGAGCGCGAGCGCGAACGCCAATTTCTTCATACCATACCCCCTCCGGGATTTTTTCGTACAACCTGTACAACTTTAATGTATTTCGGGGGCGGCGCGAATATGCCTTTTCCGCGCGAAAAAACCGCCGCGCAGGCTTTGCCCGCGCGGCGGTTTGATGCGTTTTTTTATTTTTCCTCTACTTCGAGATAGGTGAGCGGGTTGATGAGCGCGCCGTTTTCTTCCACTTCAAAGTGGAGGTGCGCGCCGTCGTTCAGCTCTTCGAGATAGGTTGCCGAAACGTTGGCGATCACGTCGCCCTGTTTCACGGTCTGCCCCACGCTCACGCCGTCGCCGTTTTCCAGCGAACGGTAAATGCTCTTCAAGCCGTCGCCGTGGTCGATGACGATGGTCGTGCCGTCGAGATAATTGCTCGTTACGCTCTCCACCGTGCCGTCGTAAACCGCATACACCTCGCTGCCCTCTTCGGCGGCGAAATCCATCGCCTTATGCGCCGTGAACAGGTTGAGCGTGCTGTTGAACACAGGCTCTTCCGAATAGTGGCTCAAAACCGTGCCGTTGACCGGCATAATGAACACCACTTCCTCGATGGTGGGCTGATCGGGGCCGTCGTCGTTATCGTCATCGCCGTCCGTGGGATCGTCCGGACTGACGACGGGGGGCTTTTCCTCGCCCTGATCGGGCGTTGCGGGCGTTTTGTTCCCCAACGTGAGCACCAGCGTGACGGAAAGCGCCACGGCGAGAATGCAGAACGCCAGCACGAGATAGAAGGCGTTCTTCTTCAGAAACAGTAAGAATTTGTTTTCGCTTTTCATGATTTCCTCCAATTTTCAGCTTATTTTGTTATGTTCAGTACCCGCCGTAGATCAGCGGACTTCCCATCGCCACATAATTTTCGCACAGCGCCACGTGAAGGTTTACCTTTTCGCCCTTCACCGTTTTGTACCGCCTGATCTTCGGCGAATACAGATACACGCTCACGGTGTTTTCCACCGTTTCGGTAAAGATTATTTCCGCATCGAAAACTTTTATACAGGTATTTAAATCGAAATCTTCTTTTCTTACGCGGCAGCTCTCCCCTTCCTTGCCGTTCACGACGGCATACGCGGGATAGAGCGTTCCCCCGCCGAAACTGCCGTCCTCCGTGTAAACGGTGCTGACTTCGGCGAAGTTCCCGAACAGGGAAGGATTGTTCGCCGCGGTGAAAAACGCCGCGAGCAGCAGCCCGACCCAGAGTATGTACAGTTTTTTCATATCCTTTCACCTCTTTTTCCGCGAAAAAAATCCTTCGCGCATCAGTTACGTGAAGGATTATCGACCGAAGATTTTCTTTTTATACGTTCAAAACGAAATTTTTGCGTTTTCCGCCGCGAGCAGTTCGAGCGCGCCGCTCTCCCGCATGAGCGTGAGTACGGAAAACGCCCCGGGAAGATCGGGCGCGCGGCACACGACGCGCACGAGTTCGGCATAGGTGAAGTTCCGGAAAATCTCCCTGCCGCCGAGCTTCAGGTAGGTTGCCGCGATCTTCGGCATCCAGCCGCGCAGGGTTTCGGTTT
>CALVZR010000183.1 GCA_944372565.1 uncultured Clostridia bacterium
AAACAGGTGGAAACAGATCCCGTTCTGAAAGAAGATACTTTCACTTATGCCGAACAGGACGGCGTGGCGAAGTCCTACACCGTGAGCGGCTGGGATACGAGCGAGGTTTATTACACCGTTTCGGAAGAGAGCACGACTTTTGCCGATCAGCGCGGCGAATATAGCGTGGTGTTCGTTCTCACGGATAATTATTGCTGGGAAGACAGCACCTTTGCAAATAAATTCCTTCCCTGGGAGATTTTGCAGGCGGAGAACGCCTTTACGGGCGAATTCGCTATCGAAGACATCACCTACGGGGAAACGCCCGCGCCGAAAGACGGCACGCTTACCGCGCCTTTCGGCGAATTTGAATTCGTATATTATGCGGACGCGGAGTGCAACGAAAAAATAGAGATTCCCGAAAACGCGGGAACGTATTACGTGCGCGCGGAAATCGCGGGAACGGACAACTATGAGGGCGCGCAATCCGCGGCGAAACAGTTCAAAATTTTGCGCGCGGCGGTAGCCGTGCCCGAAACGGCGGATTCTCTCGACAATACCGTTTACAACGATTCGAACCGCACGATCACCTTCACGTTCGCCGCGGGCGACGGGGAGAAGTTCTCCTATACGTTCACGCACGATTCCTCGTCCCTTACGGGCAGCGAGGCAAGCGGCAAACTCGATTTCGTTTCCAAAGCGGCGGGCGGCTATCAAGTGGTGTTCACGCTGGAAGATAAGGCGAATTATACCTTCGGCGACGAGCCGCAGAACCCCGACGCCCCCGCCGTAACGGAAAAAATCTTCAAATGGACCATCGAAAAGGCGGCAAACCCCATCCTCACGAACGCGGAAGATTTTGCAGGCTGGATGTACGGAAACGCGCCTTCAATCGTTGCCGAACTCAACGCCCGCACCACGTACGACAATATCCGCGTTTCCTATGCGATTTACGATGCGGCCGATACGGATTTTTCCGACCCCGTGCTCGAAAACGTGCAGCCGGAAAACGACCTTTCCGCGGGGGACTACGTGCTTGCCGCGGGGAACTACGTGCTCCGCTTCACGGCGGCAGGCGGGGCGAACACAAAGTTTTCGGAGAGGAATTTCCGCTTTACCGTGCAAAAGGGGCAGGCGAAGATTGAAATAAACATCTCTTCGTTTGCAGGGTGGACGTACGGCAACAAGGCGAAAACGCCCGCCTTCACGGTGAAAGCGGGCGAGCTCACGCTTTCGGTTATGCCCGTTTCGGAATATTACACGCGCGGCTGGCTGAAAGACGGGGACTTTGAAACCCTCGTTTCCGATATGAATGCGGCGAACGCGGGGGATTATATCCTCCGCGCAACGGTGGCGGGCACCGACAATTACGCAGGCGCCACGCAGGATTCCGAGATGTTCACCATCGCGAAAGCCCTTGTAGACGCGCCCGTTACGGACGTTGCGGGCACGGATAAAGGCGCGTCCCGCCGCGTGGAGTTCGGCAAAGCGCTGCCCGACCTCGCGAAAGACGGCACGCATTTCACCTTCACGGGCTACATCCTGCGGGAAACAGACGGCGCGGGATTTAAATATACGCACCTGGGCGATACCGCCCCTGCCGAAAACGGATTTTACTATTTTGAACTCACGTTGGACGACCCGGACAATTACGCGTGGAACTTTACGGGCGCAAACGATACCGACAGGGAAGGGGAAAAAGACATCTTCGCCTTTGAAAGCGGCGAAAACGATGAAACCCGCGCCTGGCTGTGGTTCCGCATCACCTCCACGCAGTACGAGGCAACGGCGAGCGTTGCGGGCGGCGGCTGGGGTTACGGCTCCGCGCCCAAAAAGCCCGTGATCGTTCTTCCCGACGATATCCCCGGCATCGAAGAGGTGGCGCAGGCGATTGAAGCAGGCAAGGTGGAATACCGCTTCGTCGGGCACTCTTTCAACGAACCGAGTAAAGAACAGACGTTCGGCTACAACGCGAACTATGCTGCCGTTGAGCCCAAAAACGCGGGCGTATATACCCTCACGGTGCGCGTGCTCGAAACGACGAACTTCGCGGAATGCGTGATCGATGCGGGCGAAATCACGATTTCCCCCGCGCCGCTCACGGCAAACATCGTGGGCAACGGCGGCGTTTACGGCGCGAACGAGACTTCCAAGGCGGAAATTGACGGCGCGTACTATTACGGAGAAAGTCAGGGGGACCTGAATATCGGGTGGAATTATCAGGGGACGCCCTTCCTCGCCTCGCTCGGGAAATACGACGGCGAGGATGCGCCCAAACGCGCGGGGGAATATACAGTAACGCTTTCCTTCGGCAATAAAAACTATTGTATCGACGGCGGCACGGTCGGGGCGGCAGGGTTTGCGTGGAGCATTTCGGCAGCTTACAACATCGAAAAAGCCGAACTCACGCTCAAGCCGACAGGGTTTTCAACCGTTTACGGCGAAGCGGCTACGGGATTCAACTATACGCCGAGCGTGCTTGTAAACGGCGATGAGATCGAAACGGTTCTGAAAAACGTAAAACTCACCTACACGGCGACAAACGAACAGGGCGCATACGTTCCCGGCAGAAAGAACGGAAACGTGGGCGCGTTTACGGTGCGCATTGCAAACTCCGCTTCGGATTTTGAAAACAAGGTGAACGACTATACCGTAACTTTCTCCGAAACGGCGCAGATGCAGGTAACGCCGCTCCCGCTGACGGTGGAAATCACGCCGAACGCAAATCTGAAGTACGACGGCACGGCAAAAACGGCGACGTTCACCGACAGCCGTATTCCCGGCGACGATCTCGAATTTGAAACGCTCTATTACCGCGCAAAGAGTTCGGGCGACTACGAAAGCGGCAATTCCGAACCCACCGAGGCGGCGGAATATCTGGCGAAAGTATCCCTGACGGGCGGCGCGCAGAGGGATAACTATTCCTATACTACGCCTGCGGAAAAGTCCTTTACGATCGAGGCGGCGGATATCGTTGCCGAAGTGCAGAGTAAAACGGTAACCTACAAGGGCAGCGCGTATAATCTGCAAAAAGAACTCGTTATCCGCGTAACGCTGAAAGGCGGGCAGCAGGCAACGTATAAGTTTACGGTTGACGGGTCGGAGCTTACCGAAATCAAAGACGTTAAGGAAGGCGGCGGGGCTTACACCGTAAAATGGGAAATCTCCGCAACCAACCACAACCCGCAGAGCGGCGAGGTTTCGTTCACCATCGAAAAAGCCGAACTCACGCTCACACCGAATGCGCTGGAAATTACCTACGGCGAAACGGCGGAAGGCTTCACCTATAAGGCGAGCGGGCTGAAGGGAGAGGATAAGGTTCCCGACGCCATTGCGGGCGTGAATGTTTCCTATAAAGCCGTTGCCAAGGGCGGCGAGGCGGAATACAAGCCGGGCGCGGATTACGGCAGCGCGGGCGAATACGACATCG
>CALVZR010000184.1 GCA_944372565.1 uncultured Clostridia bacterium
CAACTTCGGCATGAAAAAAGACGCGCTGAAAGACCTTCTGCTGTTCTATTCTTCGGAAGAAAAGAAACTTGTAACGCTTTCGGAATACGTAAAGCGTATGAAAGAGGGGCAGACGGACATCTACTACGCCGCGGGCGAAACGTACGACAAGATAGACAAACTGCCGCAGGTGGAGAAAGTCAAGGAAAAATACGAGATCCTCTACCTGAAAGACGCGGTGGACGAATTTGTGTTGCGCATTCTCGATTCCTACGAAGAAAAGAAGTTCAAGTCGGTTACTTCGGCGGACTTCTCGGTGGAAAGCGAGGAAGAAAAGAAGGCGCTCGAAGAGAAAAACGCCGCGATGAAGGACGTTCTGGAATTTATCAAGGGCGAACTGAAAGACAAGGTGAAGGACGTGCGCCTTTCGGGCAAACTCAAAACCTATCCCGCGTGCCTGACGAGCGGCGGGGAAATTTCCATCGAGATGGAAAAGGTGCTCAATTCCATGCCGAACGCGAACAACGCCGTCAACGCGGAAAAAGTGCTCGAACTCAACGCCGAGCACCCCGTGACGGAAAAGCTGAAAACGCTTTTTGAAACCGACAAGGACGCGCTCAAAAAATACGCCTATGTGCTGTATAACCAGGCAAGGCTGTTGGAAGGGCTTTCCGTGGAAGACGTTACGGAATTCGTAACCACCCTTTCCGATCTGCTGTAAAACGCATCGGCCGCCCGAAACGGATTTCCGTTTCGGGCGTTTTTTTATTTGCGGGCTTATTTGCGCGTTTTTGCTTAATTTTCACCTGCGCTTGACTCAAACGCGTATAAATGTTATACTGAATACGTTAGGAAATACGGAGACCGTTTATGAAAATTTTGTCCTTCGACATCGAAAGTTGCACCGGCAATCCATCGGATTGCAGCCTGTGCAGTTTCGGTTATTGCTTATCGGAAGATTTCGAGGTGCTCGAAAAAAAAGATATTCTCGTCAATCCCCGTCCGAAAAAATTCCGCCTGGGCAGGCCGGGGGAAGAGGCGCGCATCAAACTCGCTTACGAAGAGGAAGTGTTCCGCGCCGCGCCCCGTTTCGATAAGGTATATAAGGAGATCAAAGCGCTGTTCGCGCGGGCGGATCTCTGCATCGGCTTTGCGGTGGGGAACGACGTGCGCTACCTCAACAACGCCTGCGAATTTTACCGTCTGCCTCTTTTGGAATACCGCTTTTGCGACGTGCAGATGCTCGCCGGCTTTCTCGATCCCGAAAACAAGGGGCAGGGGCTGAGCCGCCTGGGGGAAAAATACGGCATCGAATTTTTAGAGCATAAATCGGACGACGACGCTTACGCCACGCTGATGCTCCTCGAAAAACTTTGCCTTTCCTGTAAAATGAGTTTGCAAGAACTGCTCGATTATTACGAAATCGTGCCGGGCGTAAACGCCAAAGACGGCGTGAAGGGGATGTTTTCGCTGGCACAGCTCTACAACCGCAAGGGGCTGAAACGGAGCAAGGCGCAGAGCGGCATCCTGCTCCACGAGTTTTTAAGGGAGATGAAGCGCCGCCCGCGCGTGCAGGGCATTCTGCGCGGCAAGCGGGTGTGTTTTCATTCCGACCTCGAAAAGAACGATATCCTGCGTTCGCGGCGGCTCATCAACCGCATTTACGAGTTGGGCGGCACGTACGTAAGCGATCTCACCGCCGCCAACCTCTACGTGACGGACGGCACGGATGCGGACGCGCGGCTGCGCAAACTCCGCCGCCTGATGAGCGCGGGGCAGAAGGTGAAAATCGTGGGGGAAGAGGAATTTATCCAAAGTCTGGGCGAAGTGGAGGAAATCGAGTTTGACGACGTTTCCGTGCTCGTGCGGCACGCGCGGGAGAAGGCGGAAAACCGCATTGTGCGGGCGCGCGGTCAAAAAGGAAACGCGGAAAAAAGCAAGGTGGAAAAATACCGCGAAAAGACCGCGGCAAACAAGGAGCTTGCGAAAAAAGGATAAAAAAGAAAGCAAAAGCGGGGCATTGCCCCGCTTTTTTTATGCAGTTTGAATTTTATTTAGTTGAAACGATAAAGCACGACTTCTTCTAAATGCAGGGTCACATCCGCTACGTTATCAACAAGAATATCTGTTTCCGTACCGCCGCCGAGCGTTGAAGTGTTTTTATTTATATCGGCTCTTGAAAGATAAATATTTACATGAAATATCTGATCATTGTAATTCACGGACGCTTTACAGGTTAAAAGTTGATGGTGGAATAAGTGTGCGGAAAATTCGATCCAACAGTGTACTTCAAATTTCTCGTTTACTTTCAATTTTGATAAGGAACATTCTTCAAGCAAATTTCCCTGTTTAATATCTTCTTCTTTCACCACAACTTTTTCGATATGCGTGGCGTTCTGAACCTCGGCGGTAAAGCTGTTGTAGTTGGCGGTAAGTTCGGCGAGGTCGTCCGCAAATGTGGCGGAGGAGGAGTCCAAAGCGGCAAGTTGCTGTTGGAAGTTCGCGTTTGCGGCTTCCAGCGCCTCCACTTTTGTTTCAAGCGCTTGAACGTCCGCCTCCAAAGCGTCGAGCCTATCCGAAACGCTCTGTCCGCTACAAGCGGAGAAAGAGAACAACGCAACGCAAACGAATACGGCGAGAAGTATGCCGTTAAAGAGTTTCTTTTTCATTTCGATTTCCCTCCTTTTTATTTTATTATATCATCCGCGGAAATAAAAAGCAATATAAAATACCCTAATTTTTAACAAGCCGGGCTGCGCGG
>CALVZR010000185.1 GCA_944372565.1 uncultured Clostridia bacterium
GGTGTATTTCCTTAAAACCTGGAAAGAAAACTGCAAAAACGTGTGGTGCTTCAATATGGACGAATGGGCGGACGGCGAAGGCAACACCATCACGGGGGAGGCGTCTTTCCAAAGCGCTATGGAAAAGGCGTTCTACGAGCCGCTCGGCGAGCTGAGCGTGCCCGTAAGCCAGCGCAATTTCGCCACGAAGGACAATCTGCCTTCCTATCCCGAAAAGATCGCAAAACTGCGGGCGGAGGGGGCGAAACTCGTGCTCGTTTACGGCATCGGGCGCATGTGCCACATCGCCTTCTGGGAGCCGCATTTCGGTTCGGAATTCAAAGACGACGCCGAATGGAAAAAACAGCCCTACCGCATCGGCGCGAAACTGCACCCGCTCACCATCGAGCAGAACGCCATCACCTCGTTCAAGAGCAGAACGAGCCTCGTGCCCTGCCGCGCGAACACCGTGGGCCCCGCCCTTCTCTTTTCGGCGGATTACGCCATCGGCGGCGCGGACGGCGCGCTTTCGCGCGGGATGCAGTGGCAGGGAATGAGCCTTTGGATGACGCTGCGCTACGGCCCGACGCGTTTCGTGCCGTCGAGCTATATCCCCACGCTCCCCGGAAAACTGTTCTTTTTAAAGGAACTCGCGGGGCCGCTCTGCCCGGAGGCAAATTAAAATGGCGGGTATCGCCGTCGCGGGTACGGCGCTCGTCGATAAGATCAACGAAATTTCCGCCTATCCCCGCGCGGGCGAGCTGACCAAGATTCTCTCCGTGCAGCGGGCGGCGGGCGGGTGCGTGCCCAACGTCGGCGTCGATCTGAAACGCATTTCGCCCGAAACCGAGGTGTTCGCCTTCGGGCGGGTGGGGGAGGACGGCGACGGGCGTTTCATAAAGGACCTGCTCGAAGAAAACGGGCTGAAAGCGCGCCTCGCCGTTTCCCGAAAAGAAAAGACGGGGTTCACCGACGTGATGAGCGTGGCGGGCGGGGAGCGCACCTTCTTCACCTATACGGGGGCGAACGCGGAATTCTGCGCGGACGACGTGGATTTTTCCGCGGGCTTTTCCATGCTGCACCTCGCGTATTTTCTGCTGCTCGAAAAGATCGACGGCGGCGAGGGGCTCAAACTTCTCAAACGCGCGAAAGAGGCGGGTGTGCGCACGTCCATAGACCTCGTGAGCGAAAATTCCGCCCGCTACAGCCTCGTGCTGCCCTGTCTGCCGTATGTGGACAATCTCATCGTGAACGAAACGGAGGCCGCCCGCCTCGCGGGGCTGGAAGCCGCGGAAGAGAATATGGAAGCGGCGGCGGAAAAACTGCTCGCCCTCGGCGTGAAAGAACGGGTGATCGTGCACTGCCCGCGGCGGAGCGTCTGCCTTTCCGGAAGCGGGCTGAAAGAATTATTTTCCTACGCCCTGCCCGAAGGATACATCGCGGGCGCGACGGGCGCGGGGGACGCGTTCTGCGCGGGCGCGCTTTCGGGGATTGCGGACGGGCTGAGCGACGGGGAGATTTTAGAGCGCGGCACGTGCGCGGCGGTTGCCGCGCTCGGGCGCGCGGACGCGGTGAGCGGCGTGAAGAGTGCCGCCGAAAACGCCGCCATCTGCAAAAATTTTTCAAGGAGAACAGAATAGATGCTCGTCAATCTGAACGAACTGCTCAAAAGAGCGCAGAAAGAAAAATACGCCGTGGGGCTGTTCAACACCACGGATACGGATATGCTGCAGGCGGTGCTGGAAGCGGCGGAAGAACTCTCTTCCCCCGTCATCTTCGGCACGGCCGAAGTGCTGCTGCCCTACGGGGAGCTTTCGCTCATCGCCCCGTCGCTCGTGGAGGCGGCGCGGCGGGCGAAGGTGCCCGTCGCCGTGCATTACGATCACGGGCTGACCTACGTGCGGTGCGTGGAGGCATTGCGGCGTGGCTTTTCCTCGGTGATGTTCGACGGCTCTGTCAAACCGTATGAGGAAAACATCGCCCGGACGCGGGAGATCGTGAAACTCGCCCACGCGATGGGCGCGACGGTGGAAGGCGAAATCGGGCACGTGGGGGACGCCTCGGCGGACGAAAGCGAACAGTACACCACGGCGGAAGAGGCGCAAAGCTACGCCGCGGCGACGGGGGTGGACGCGCTCGCCGTCGCCATCGGTTCGGCGCACGGCGTGTATAAAAAGAAACCCAAACTCAACATCGCCCGCCTGGAAGAGATCCGCAAAAATACAGACGTTCCCCTCGTTCTGCACGGCGGCATCGGGCTCGGGAGCGAGGAGTGTGGGGCGGGAGTGTGGATCGCGGTGTCCGCGGTATCCGTATAAACCAATCTCTGCCTCGCGGGGGAGCGCGCGATGAAGGAAGGGCTGGAAAAAAATCTCGGCTATCTCAAAACGCGCAATCTGAAAGTGAACGCCATAAAAGAGGCGGTAAAGACCAAGATCCGCCTGTTCGGTTCTGCGGGCAAAGCGTGAAACGGAGGGGGAAAGATGAAATTCAAAAACAAAACGGCGCGGGAAGTGCTCTTTCCGCTCGGCGGCATCGGCAGCGGCTGCGTGAGCATCGCGGGAAACGGCGTTTTAAGGGATTTTGAAATTTTCAACCGCCCGAACAAAGGCTCGTATAACGATATGACGCATTTCGCCGTCCGCGCGGACAACGGGCGGGGCGCAAAGTGCAAGGCGGTGTGCGGGGATGCGCTCAAAGACTTTATGGGCCGCTACGCGAAGAAGGCTTTCGACGGCTACGGGTTCGGCGTTTCCCGTTTCGAGATGAACGGTTTTCCGCATTTTGAAAAGTGTGCGGCGGAGGCGAAATTTCCCTTCTGCACGTTCACCTTTTCGGACGGGGATTTTCCCTGCAAGGTGAAACTGACGGCGTGGAGCCCCTTCATCCCGCTCGACGACAAAAATTCCTCCCTGCCCGCGGCGTTCTTCGAGCTCGAACTTTATAACGATTCGGAGGAGGAGCTGGAAGTTTCGGCGGCGTTCACGCTGGGCGGCGCTTACGAAAAGGGCAGGAACGAGATCGTGCGCCGCGGCGGGAACACCTACGCGAAGATCTCGGCGGAGGGCGCAGAAACCGATCCCGGATACGGCGATATGTGCATCGCCTGCGAAGGGGAGGCGGAAGGCGCGGCGTGCTGGTACCGCGGCTCGTGGAACGACGGCGCCGTGGTGTATTGGGGCGAGTTCGAAAAAGGCGGGCTCAAAAACCGCACCTATCCCGAACCCGGCAAAGATAACGCCACGCTCTGCCGCAGGAGCGCGCTCGCCGCGGGCGGGCGGTTCGTCACGAAATGGGTGCTTTGCTGGAACACGCCCTACGCATATAATTATTGGGGCGGATTTCAGGAAGGCAGCGAGATGCTCCGCCCGTGGAAAAATTACTACGCCACCCTCTTTGCCGATTCGGCGGCGACCGCGGACTACGCGCTCAAAAAATACGAGGACTTGAAACAAAGATCGGCGGCGTTTATAGACGCCCTCTTTTCGGCAACGCTGCCCGCGTACGTCATCGACGCGGTGAGCAGCAACCTCGCAGACCTCAAAAGCCCCTCGGTCTTCCGCCTGGAAGACGGCTCGTTTTACGGGTTCGAGGGGAGCCACGAAACGGAAGGTTCGTGCGAGGGCACCTGCCAGCACGTATGGAACTACGCCTATGCCATGTGCTTTTTGTTTCCCTCTCTGGAAAAGAGCATACGCGAACTGGAATTTACCTATCAGACGCGGGAGGACGGCTTTATGGCGTTCCGCCTGCAGCTCCCGCTCGGGCACAACGATTTCGGCTGGATTCCCTGCGCGGACGGGCAGATGGGCGCGGTGATCAAAACCTACCGCGAATGGAAGATTTCGGGCGACGACGCCTGGCTCAAACGCCGTTTCCCGGACGTGAAAAAGGTGCTCGAATACGCGTGGAGCGAACAAAACTCCTGCAAATGGGACGAGGGCAAAACGGGCGTTCTGCACGGCAGGATGCACCACACCCTCGATATGGAATTATTCGGCGCGAACGGCTGGCTGCAGAGTTTTTACCTCGCCGCGCTCCGCGCCGCGGAGGAGATGGCAGCCTATCTCGGCGAAGAGGACAAGGCGGCGGAATACCGCGCGCTCTTTGAAAAGGGAAAGAAATGGTCGGAAGAAAACCTCTTCAACGGCGGGTATTTCGTGCAGAAAACCGATCTGAAAGATAAATCCGTTCTCGAAAAATTCGGCGTTGAAAAAACGTACTGGAACGAAGAGGCGGGGGAGATGAAGTACCAGATCGGCGAAGGCTGCGCCCTCGATCAGCTTTTAGGGCAGTGGCACGCGGATATTCTGGGGCTGGGCGCGCTGTATAACGAAGATATGGTGAAAAAAGCCGCGCTCTCCGTTTACAGGCACAATTTCAAAACGTCGCAGAGAGATCTCGCCAACGTGTGGCGGGTGTTCGCCGCAAACGACGAGGCGGGCGCGGTCATCTGCGATTATCCGAAAGGCGCGTACCGCCCCGTCATCCCCGTTCCCTATACCGACGAGATGATGACAGGAATGGAATACGCTTTCGCGGGGCTGCTCATCGGCGAAGGATTCCTCGAAGAGGGGCTGCGCGTGGTGAAAGCGGTGCGCGATCGCTATACGGGGGAGAAGAGAAACCCGTTCAGCGAAATCGAATGCGGCAGCAGTTATGCCCGTTCGATGGCGTCTTTCGCCCTCCTGCCCCTGCTCAGCGGCTTTACCTTCGATATGCCGCGCGGCGTGATCGGGTTCGACCCCAAATTCAAAAAGAAAAAGTTCCGCGCGCCGTGGAGCCTCGCTTCGGGCTGGGGCGTGTTCGAACGGCGCGCCGACCGCACGAAGATCTCCCTTTGCGCGGGAGAGTTGAAAATCAAGGAAGTGCGCCTGCCCTATCTTTCCCGCGCGGAGAGCGTGAAGATCGACGGGAAAAAGGCGGAATTCACTTTTGAAAACGGCGCGGTGCGCTTTGCGGAGCGCGCCGTGCGCGGGGAAATCGAAATCAGACACGCCCCCGCGAAACCGTAAAAAGCAAAACCACCTCAGGGCGCAAAAAGGCTTCGGGTTCCCGAAGCCTTTTTACGTATGCCCGTTTTCGGACGAAACGGGCGTTAATTTTCCAGAAAAAGCGTATTGCGGAACGCCGTGGGCGTGATGCCCGTAACGCGCTTGAACACGCGGGAGAAATACTGCGGGTTATCGAAAGAGAGCCTGTCGGAAATCTCGGTGAAATTGTATTTGTTTTCGCGGATGAGCCGCTTGGCGTATTCGATTTTCTTTTTGATGAAATAATCGGCCATCGTGCAGCCGCATTGCTGTTTGAACAGCCTGCTTAAATAAGCCTTGCTGTATCCGAATTTTTCGCAGATATCCCCGATGCGGAGCGTTTGCCCCGCATTTTCCGAAAGGAAATCCTTCACCGAACGGGCGAGGTGGCTTTCGAGGTTTTCCTTGGAGGGAAACACCGAGGGCGTGCGGCTGTTCGTCATTTTCCGTATCAGCAGAATGAGCAGCTGTTCGAGATAGGTTTTGATGAGCTGTTCGCTCCCCATGGGCGGCGAGGGCTTTTTTTCGAGTTTTTTCATTCCGGTGTCGTTTTTGGGGATGACGTACGCGCTTTCCGCTTCCGCGACGATCGATTCTAAAAAGGGCTTCAGCGTTTTATTGAGCACGGCGGAAAACCTTTCGAAAAAGCGCATCGCGTAAGAGCGGCACACGAAGGATAAAACGAACACGTTCGGCGAGGAACGGTGGGATTTTATCGAATGGAACTCGTTGGGCTTATGAAAGACGATCTCTCCCTGCCGCAGAATCACGCTCTCCTCGTCCCGCCGGATCTCCACCGAACCGCAGTCCACATATACCATTTCCCAGAAATCGTGCTTTTCCCCCGAAAAGACGAAGTTATCCGCAAATTCGTAATAATGCACGGTTACGATTTCCGTAACGTTGATCACGTTGTCGAACTTCGTCCGCACATAGCCTTTTTGCATATCCCGTTCTCCTTACCGAATACGATTTTGAACATTTAGCGCAAAAAAATGACTGTTCATTTTGGTAAAAATATTTTATCATAAAACCGATAAAAATGCAAGGAGGAACGATGCATTGAAAAAGGGAATCAGTATCTGGTCTTTCGGTGCCGCGCCGCTGAAAGAGAGTTTCGCGCTCGCGAAAAAGGCGGGGTTCGAGGGGGTGGAAGTCGCGCTCGGAAGCGAG
This sequence comes from uncultured Clostridia bacterium, assembly GCA_944372565.1. GTDB lineage: Bacteria > Bacillota > Clostridia > Christensenellales > Borkfalkiaceae > UMGS775. The sequence continues at coordinate 6,186 of CALVZR010000185.1, forward strand.
GGGGAGCTCAATCTTTCCTCTTCCGAACGGGAGATCGCCGCCGTGAAACGTATGGCGGAGGACAGCGGGATCGCGCTGTACAGCGTGGCCTGCGGACTGTATTGGGATTATCCCCTCACTTCCGACGACGCGAAAACGCGGGAAAAGGCGAAGGACATCGTAAAAAAACAACTGGAAACGGCGGCCGTTTTAGGGTGCGACGGCATTTTGGTGATCCCCGGAACGGTGTGCGCGGATTTTATCGATCCGTCCAAGGTTACCGATTACGAAACGGCATACGAAAGGAGCCTCGCCGCGCTGACCGAACTCAAAAGCGTTGCGGAAAGGGAAAAGGTGCATATCGGGCTGGAAAACGTGTGGAACAAATTTCTCACTTCCCCTTTGGAGATGAGGGATTTTATCGACAAGATCGGCAGCGGCTACGTCGGGAGTTATCTCGATATCGGGAACGTGCTCTTCAACGGGTTCCCCGAACATTGGATAAAGATCCTCAAACACAGGATCAAGAAGGTGCATTTCAAGGATTACAGGAAGGCTGCGGGCGGTCTGCACGGGTTTGTGGACCTTCTGGCGGGGGACGTGGACTATCCCGCCGTGACGGCGGCGCTCGCCGCCGCGGGATACGACGGCTGGGTAACGGCGGAAATGATTCCGAATTATAAAACGTATAACGAAACGCTCATTTACAATACGTCCAACGCGATGGACAGAATTCTCGGGAGGAAACAGACATGTTGAAAATCGGACTGATCGGCTGCGGCTATATGGGCACGATGCACGCGAACTGCTATCGGCATATCGCGGGGGCAAAACTCGCCGCCGTTGCGGATATACAGCGGAACAGGGCGGAAACGCTCGCCGCGCCCGCGGGCGCGGAAATTTACGTGGACGGCGCGGAACTGCTTTCGCGGGCGGACGTGGACGCCGCGGATATCTGCCTTCCCACCTACCTGCACGCGAAATACGCGCTTTCCGCTATGGAAAAGGTAAAATACGTATTCATCGAAAAGCCGGTCGCGCTCACGGCGGAGGAATGCGACTTGCTGCTGGAAAAGAGCAGGGAAACGGGCTGCCGCGTGCAGGTGGGGCAGGTGATCCGTTTCTGGGACGAATATGCCGCCCTGAAAAAGATGGCGGACAGCGGGATATACGGCAAAACGGTGAACGCGAATTTCCGCAGGATCAGCCCGCGGCCGGGCTGGGGCTGGGAAAACTGGCTGTGCGACGCGTCCCGTTCGGGCGGGGCGGCGCAGGATCTGCACGTGCACGACGTCGATTTTATCCTTTCCCTCTACGGCAAGCCGAAAAAGTTTTATTCCGTAAAAAACAAAACGGGGGAGAAAAACTCCTATATCAACACGATTATGGAATACGAAGACAAGGCGGTGAGCGCGGAAGGCACCTGGGATCTGCCCGCCTGCCATCCCTTCGAAGCGAGTTTCCGCGTGGTGTTTGAAAAGGCGGTTGCGGAATATGCGGGCGGAAAGCTGGCGGTTTACGATGAAAACGGCGTAAGCTATCCCGAAATGCCGAAAAAGGAAGTTTCCGGGGAGAATTTCGAGGGCGGCAATATTTCCGACCTCGGCGGATATTACAACGAGCTCGCGTATTTCTGCGAGCGGGCGGCGAAACAAGAGGAGATCGATCGGGCCACGCTGAAAGACGCGGCGGAATCTTTGAAATTCGTCCTGTCCGAAATCGGTTTTTAATCCCGAAACAGGCGGGAAAAGAAAAAAACTTCGGCAATGCCGAAGTTTTTTTGTCTTTTTCGGAAAAGTTACGCCGTCTGTTCGGGCTTTTCTTCCGCGAGGGGAGGATTGACGGAGGCCATCTGCCTTCTCATCGCGCCCGAAGAGAACAGCGCCGCGCCGACGAGCACGTCGAGTGCGACTTCCACGAATATGAACGC
>CALVZR010000186.1 GCA_944372565.1 uncultured Clostridia bacterium
GCCCGACGTCGGCGGTGCGGCGCGGGCGTTTTCCCCGCCCGCGCGGCGGGAAAATCCGCTCGATAAACTGCTGTTCAACAAATGGGGCGCGGCGGGGGCGTTTTTGCTCTCCGCCCTGCTCGTGTTCTGGCTGGCGTTCGGCTCGTTTTCGCCGGGCGCGCTGCTGCTCGCCCTCTTTGAAAGGGCGTTTTCCGCCCTCGAAACGGCTTTTGAAAGCGCGCTCTCCGCCGCGCCGGAAGCCCTCCGCTCGCTCGTGTGCGACGGCTTGCTCGGCGGCGCGTTCTCCGTGCTTTCCTTTCTGCCGCAGCTTTGTATTTTATTCCTTTCGCTCACATTTCTCGAAGAGAGCGGGCTGATGGCGCGTTTCGCCTTTATGTCGGACGGGCTGTTTGAAAAGATCGGGCTGAACGGCAGGGCGTTTTTTTCGCTGTTTTCGGGCTACGGGTGCACGGCGGTCGCCGCGCTCTCCACGCGCTCGCTGGAAAACGAAGCCCTCAAAAAGCGCACGGTCCTGCTGCTTCCGTTCGTCAGCTGTTCCGCCCGCCTGCCCGTGTACGTGATGGTGGCGAACGCCGTTTTCCCCTTCGCAAAGCCCGTGCTGCTCGCGGGGATCTACCTCGGCGGGCTGGCGCTCGCCTGCCTCGTTTCCGCGCTGCTGCACAAAACGGTTTTCAAAAACAACCCGCCTTTCGTGATGGAAATGCCCGCGCTTCGCAAAGTCGGCGCGAAAAAACTCGCCAAAGCCTTGCACTATTACGCGAAACAATTTATAATAAGAGTCGGGGGAGTGATCCTCGCCGTCACGCTCGCGCTGTGGTTCGCGGGGAATTTCTCGCCCGCCTTCGTTTACGTGGGCGGCGGGGAGGAGAGCATCCTCTACCTGCTGGGCAAGGGGCTGAAATACCTCTTCTATCCGATGGGCATCACGGACTGGCGGGTATCTGTGGCGATTTTGAGCGGGCTGTTCGCGAAAGAGGCGGTGGCGGGTTCGCTGTCCTTGCTGTGCGGGCCGCTTTCGGGCGTGTTCACGCCCGAGCAGGGGCTGGCGTTTTTAGCGTTCTTCGCGCTCTGTACGCCCTGTTTATCGGCGCTCGCGGCGATGAAAAAAGAAATCGGGCTGAAATACACGCTGCTTTCGGCGTTCGGGATGTTTTTGCTGGCGCTGCTGGCGGGGTATGCGGCGTATTTTTTCGCCGTGCATCTCGCCGCGTGCACCTGCCTGGCGCTTATCGCGGCAACGGCGGGCGGAATATACATATGCGCGAAGAAAGGCGGATGCGCAGCCTGCGGGAGGGGCGATTGTGCAATTTGTAAGCGACAAAACGGAAAAACTCGTAAAACTGCTGGGCGAGAAAGGCATCTCGTACGCGGCGGCGCAGAAGGCGCTGCGCAAGCGGGACGTAAAGGTGAACGGCAGGCGCACGGGCAGGGACGAAACCGTTTATAAGGGCGACGAGGTGCTCGTTTACGCCCGGCCGTCGTACAGCACGCACGCCGTGCTGTACGAGGACGAAAACGTGCTCGCCGTGGACAAGAAAAAGGGGGTGGAGAGCGAGGCGCTTTTTGCCGAACTTTCCGCCGCGCGCGAACTTTACTTCGTGCACCGCCTGGACCGCAATACCGACGGCGTCCTCCTCTTCGCCAAGACCAGAGCCGCCGAGGCGGAACTGCTTGCGGCGTTTAAAAACCGCGCGTTTGAAAAGATCTACCGCGCGGAAGTTTACGGAAAATTTGCCGAAAAGGAAGGGATCTTGTGCGATTACCTCGTCAAGGACGCGGCGAACGCGCGGGTGAAAATCCATAAAACGCCCGTGAAGGGGAGCGTGCGCGTCGTCACCGCGTACGAGGTGACGGAGGAACGGGAAAATTCCAGCGTGCTGGCGGTGCGCCTCGTCACGGGGAGAACGCACCAGATCCGCGCGCACCTGGCGTTTTACGGGCACTTCGTCATCGGCGACGGAAAATACGGAAAAGAGAGCGTAAACCGCGCGTTCGGCGCGAAAAGGCAGCGGCTCTCGGCGGAAAAACTGGTGCTGCATTTTCACGGGGGCGCGCTCGCGTATCTCGACGGAAAAACGATAGAGAGAGGAAACTGATATGCCGCAGGACGCATACGCATTATATCATCAGGCGAAAGAACTCGACGCCCTGCTTTCGGGCGGCAGGGTGAACAAGATCGCCCAGCCGAAGGAAAACGAAATTTTTCTGAATATCTACGCCGGCGGGGAACGGGTGCGCCTGGCGGTTTCGGCAAACGTGGCGGCAGCGCGGGTGTGCACGTCCGATACCGAAAAGGAAAATCCTCTTGCGGCGTACAATTTCTGTATGCTGCTGAGGAAACATCTTTCCAACGCGCGGGTGGACAAGGTATCCCTCGTCGGGTTCGACAGGGTGATCGCGCTGGAATTTTCGGTTTACGACGAACTGTTCGGCGAGGGGAAAAAGGTGCTCTACGCCGAGGTGATGGGAAAGTACAGCAACGTCATTCTCACCGAACGGGGGAAGATCCTCGGCGCGATGAAAACGGCAACGCTCGAAGAGGCGGCGCGCCGCCCGCTCATCACGGGCACGGAATACCGCCTGCCGCCCGCGCAGGACAAGCTGCCGCCCGACGACGCCCGCCTCGCCGGCGCGCTCGCGGCGTTCGGCGGGGGCGATCTCGGAAAGTTTCTCTTCGAGCGCGTGGAGGGCATTTCGCTGCGCACGGCGGAGGAGATCGCAGCCCGTTTCGGCAAAAACAGCGCCTTCCGGCTGTCGGACGCGGAGGAGTGCGCCGCCTTTTTGCGGGAATTTCTCTTCGGCGGGGAGAAAAAGCCGTGCGTGCGCTTTACCGAAAAGGGCGCGGAGGACTTTTTCGTGCGGCCGTACGAGAGCCTGGGCGGCACATACCGTTTCTTTTCCTCGCTCGACGAGGCGGAGCGTTTCTTCTTTGCGGAAAAGGACAGGCTGGGGGAGTTCTCCGCGCTGAAAAACCGCCTGACGGAGTGCGTGAAAAAAGAGGAAAAAAAGGTGGAAAAGCGGCTGAAAATCATCGCCGAAAAGGAACTCGACTGCGCGGGGTTGGAACGGGATAAGGAAAAGGGCGATCTCATTTTATCCAACCTCTGGCGGATTAAAAAGGGCGACGCCGCCCTCGCGTGCGAAAACTTCTTCGCGGAAAACGCCCCCGAGATTACGATTCCGCTCGATAAAAACCTTTCCGCGCAGGACAACGCGCAGAAATATTATAAACGGTACAACAAACAAAAGCGCACGCTCGCGGCCGTCGCGCCGCAAAAGGAAGAGGCGCTCGCCGCCCTCGATTATTTAAAATCGGTTTCGAGCGAGGTCGCGCTGGCGGAGGACGCCGCCGCGCTGGGATTTATAGAAAACGAACTTTCGGCGGCGGGGCTGCTGCGCAGAAAGACGGAAAAAGAGAGGAAGAAGAAAACGGCGGAAAAACCGGCGGGCAGGGTGTACGAGATAGACGGGTTCACCGTGCGCGCGGGGCGGAGCAATTCGGAAAACGACGCGATCACCTCCGCCGCGCGGGGGAAAGATCTCTGGCTGCACGCCAAAAACTACCATTCTTCGCACGTGGTGATCGAGGTGCGGGAGCGCCCCGCGACGGAGGAGGTCATCGTAAAGGCGGCGGAGATCTGCGCCTATTATTCCGCGGGCAGGCAGGGCAGCAAGATAGACGTGGACTACGCCCAAAAAAAATTCGTGAAAAAACCGCCCAAGGCCCGCCCGGGGTTCTGGATCTATTCGGAGTTTTCCACGGTAACCGTGGATCCCGCAAGGCACGAAGAATTTTTAAAATCAAAGTAAAAAATTTGCTTTTTGCATGGATTTATGGTAGAATAGGTGAGAATTTAAAAAGCAGGAGAATATTATGAATTACAAATTCGAAAAAGCCGAAAAGAGCACGGTGAAGATTTCCATCACTCTGGACGCGGCGGAATGGAGCGCCGCCCAGCAGGACGCATACAATAAAACCAAGGGGAAATACGCCCTTCCCGGATTCCGCAAGGGCAAGGTTCCCATGAAAGTTCTGGAAAACGCCTACGGCAAGGGGCTGTTCTTCGAGGACGCCATCAACGAATCCTTCCCCAAATACTATTTCGAGATTTTGGAAAAGGAGCCTTCCATCGAGGCGGTCGCCCGCCCCTCGCTGGACGTGGAAAAGATCGGGGAGGACGGCGTTACCCTCGTCGCCACGGTGGCGGTCAAACCCGAGGTGAAATTGGGCGAATACAAGGGTATAAAGTTTGAAAAAGTTGAGTATAATGTTAAGGACGCAGACGTGGAGGACGCCCTCAAACGCCTGCAGGAGAGAAATTCCCGCCTGGTCGCGGTGGAAGGCCGCCCCGCGGAAAAGGGAGATACCGTCGTCATCGATTACAGCGGCAGCGTGAACGGCGTGAAATTCGAAGGCGGCACGGCGGAAAAACAGAATCTGGAACTGGGCAGCAACAGCTTTATCCCGGGATTTGAAGATCAGGTTGTCGGGATGAACATCGGCGAAGAGAGGGATATTTCCGTGAAGTTCCCCGAAGATTACCATGCGGAGGATCTGAAGGGCAAGGACGCGGTGTTCCACATCGTGCTGCACGAGATCAAGAAAAAGGAACTGCCCGAAATTACGGACGAATTCATCAAGGACGCGGATGGCGCGGAGAGCGTGGAGGCCTATAAGGCGGAAACGAAAAAGCGTATGCAGGAAGCGAACGACCGCCGCGCGGACCGCGAGCTGGAAGACAAGATCGTGAAGACCATCACCGAAAAGGCGGAAACGGAAATCCCGGACGCGCTGGTGGAAAACCAGATCGACCGCATGGTGCAGGAGATGGAATACCGCCTGATGTATCAGGGGCTGAGGCTGGAAGATTACCTCAAATACGCCAAGATGAGCATGGAGGATTACCGCAAGGGCTACGAGGCGCAGGCGAGAGAATTGGTGAAACAGCAGCTCGTGATCGAAAAGATTATCGAAACGGAAAAGATAGAGGCGACCGACGAGGACGTGGAAAAGAAAATCGAAGAGGACGCCAAGGCGCGCGACAAGAGCGTGGAAGAATATAAAAAGGAAGTCGAGGGGCGCACGGAGTATCTCAAAAACGAAATCGTCATCGGCAAACTGTTCGACTTTCTGAAGAGTGCCAACACCATCGAATAAGGAAGGGCAAAATGATCAAAAACACCGTGATCCCTTACGTCGTGGAACAGACGGGCAAGGGAGAGAGAAGTTACGACATCTATTCCAGACTTCTGGAAGATAGGATCATCTTTCTCACGGGGGAGATCAACGACGCCGTGGCGGATACCGTCGTGGCGGAACTGATTTACCTGGAAGGAAAGGATCCGAATAAGGACATCTGCCTGTATATCAACTCCCCCGGCGGCAGCGTAACCGCGGGGCTGGCGATTTACGACACGATGAACTACATCAAGTGCGACGTGCAGACCATCTGCATCGGCCTTGCGGCGAGTATGGGCGCGTTCCTGCTTTCCAGCGGGGCGAAGGGCAAACGGTTCGCCCTGCCCAACAGCGAGGTGATGATCCACCAGCCGCTCGGCGGCGCGCAGGGGCAGGCCACGGATATCAAAATCCAGGCGGACCACATCATGAAAACCAAGCGCAGGCTCAACGAAATTTTATCTCAAAACACGGGCAAGGACTACGAAACCGTGGAACGGGATACCGACAGGGACAATTATTTAAGCGCGGCGGAGGCGAAGGAATACGGGCTTATCGACGAGATATTCTATAAGCGCCCCTGACGCGTAAGACAGGGAGAATTGAATGAAAGAAAAAGAAGTGATCTGTTCTTTTTGTGGGAAACCCAAGGAAAAGGTGAGGGAACTCATCGTGGGACCCAACGGGATCTGCATCTGCGACGAATGCGTGGAAAACTGCCGCGAACAGATTCTCGAAGCGCGTTCGCGCGCGAAGACGGGCGCGAACGTAAAACTGCTCAAACCCGCGGAAATCAAGGCGCGGCTGGACGATTACATCATCGGGCAGGACAAAGCCAAGCGCGTGTTGTCCGTGGCGGTGTATAACCACTATAAGCGCATCAATTCCGTGCCGGACAACAAGGACGGCGTGGAGCTCGAAAAGAGCAACGTGCTCCTTTTGGGACCGACGGGAAGCGGTAAAACGCTGCTGGCGAGAACGCTCGCTAAAATTCTGGACGTTCCCTTCGCCGTGGCGGACGCCACCACGCTCACCGAGGCGGGCTACGTGGGCGAGGACGTGGAAAACATTTTGTTAAAGCTCATTCAGAACGCCGATTACGACGTGGAGCGCGCCCAGCGCGGCATCGTGTATATCGACGAGATAGATAAGATCGCGCGCAAGAGCGAAAACGTATCCATCACGCGGGACGTTTCGGGCGAGGGCGTGCAGCAGGCGCTTTTGAAGATCATCGAGAGCACGGTGGCGAGCGTGCCTCCGCAGGGCGGGAGAAAGCACCCGCAGCAGGAGTGCATCCGCATCGACACCACCAACATCCTCTTCATCTGCGGCGGGGCGTTCGTCGGGCTGGATAAGATCGTGCAGAAGCGCAAGGAAAATTCCTCTCTGGGCTTCGGCGGCCGCGTGACGGACACAAAGGCGGAAAATTACGAGTTCATCGACGAGATTCAGCCGCAGGATCTGATCCAGTTCGGGCTTATCCCCGAATTCGTGGGGCGCGTGCCCATCACCGTGGGGCTCAACCCGCTGGACGAAACCGCGCTGGTCAGCATCCTCACGGAACCCAAAAACGCGCTCGTGAAGCAGTATAAAAAGCTCATCGGTATGGACCACGTCAATTTGGAAATCACTTCGGACGGCGTGCGCGAAATCGCGAAAAAGGCCATCGCGCTCAAAACGGGCGCGCGCGGGCTGAGGACCATTCTGGAAAACCTCATGCTCGACACGATGTACGAGATCCCCTCGGAGGACGATCTCGAAAAAGTGGTGATCGACGCGGACGTGGTGAAATACGGCGGCAAGCCGAAATTCGTGAAAAAAGAAATCGCCTGAAAGGGCTGAAAAAAACGCTCCCCGAAACGGGGGAGCGTTTTTTTGCTCTTTTTCGATAACGTATGCGCAGCCGTTGCGGTAAAACAGATGCAACGCATGCGCATACGTATCGGAATGCGGCGTTGTTCTTATACACCTGCGCATATTGAATACATGCTCATATGTTTTTGAGGTATTTCGCCTTCACTTTTTCAAATTCTTCCTGCGTGA